>DASZPH010000096.1:0-77276 GCA_035550375.1 Pirellulales bacterium
CCCTTACAGTTCGGCTAGGAGTTCCCGTCATCAGAGCCTCCACCGGGACTTTCACCCGGCCAGTCAATTCCCGGCTCGCTTTTGCTTGCCGGTTGACAGCGTCAGGCATGACGCTGCCGCGTCATGCCTGACGCGCGCAAACAAAAACGCGGCCGCCAACTGCTTGGCGGCCGCGCTTGAAAGCACAACAGTGTTCGACCGGCGGCGACTAGAATTCGCCCGTGACCGGTTCCCCGCCCTGGCGAGTATTCAAGCTCGCCCAGACGGCAAAGGTGACACTGTTCTGTATGGCATTCGTATGCCCGTCGCCAAAGACGGCCAAGATGACGCCGGGATGATTGCTATCGGGTCCCGGCCAGTTGGAGTTGGGGCTGAAAATCCCGTTGTAGAGCGGGGCAACACCGTAGATACTCTGCGTGCCGATCGCGCCACCATATTCAAAGCCGCCCGCCCCGCAGGCACCGCCCAGAGCCCCCGTGTACATCGTCGGCGACGTGATCGAGCAAGGGCCGCTGCCCGTAATCGATTCGGTGAGTGCGACCATTGCGGCACGGAAGATCATGGGCACATAGGCGCCCGCGCCAGTCGGCGTGCTGTACAAGTTGGACCTCTGCTTGCCAAGACCGCCCTGAGCCAACGGAGGCGGCTGCCACGCTGTCGTACCGCCGGGTATTGACCAGATTTGCGGTATCGGCTGGCCGGTGCCCGTAACCCCAATCGCGAGGTCTTGTGCCGGGGCCGTGTTGTAGCTTTGCGTGCCCGTGGCAACCGGAGCCGCCACGCTGCACGCAGTTACCTCAGCAACGGCGATGGTATTGGAAGTACCATCTTTGATCGAGCCGAAGTTGGTGGGCTCATTAAAGCTGAAGAAGCCCTTGGTGCCAAACGGACCCGTGAATTTTGATTCACCGATGACACCCGGATTGGCAATCGCGGGGTAAAAACCGACGCCGACGCTCCCTGCATAGTTAATCCACATGGCCGGTCCGAAGGTGGTGCCCGACGCCGGAGTCGGAATGTCGGTAGGACCGTTGAACGTGCCGTCCGAGGGGCAACGGTAAGGAGGTACTTGTTGCCCTTGGATGTACCCAAAAAACGGAGGGGGATTCTGAGCTTGAACCACCGTCGGCAGAATGGCGACCGTGGGATACTGCGGGCTCTGGTTGAAGATGGGCCCACGCTTGTTGATCGCGTTATAGAGCGGGACTTGCTCCATGAACGGCAGAATCATCACGCTCCACGGATAGTGGAACGTAAGCTGGGTGGGTACGGTCGTACCAAGCAAGGGGTTGTTCTGGTTCATCCCCCACAGCGCGTCGTACGGAAAGCTCTTATTGGTGTCGGCGTAGTGCTGCAAACCCAACCCAATCTGTTTCAGGTTGTTGTTGCATTGGCTGCGACGAGCGGCCTCGCGAGCCGCCTGCACCGCCGGCAGCAACAGAGCGATCAAGATGCCGATAATGGCAATCACCACCAACAATTCCACCAGCGTAAAGCCGGATGGCCGGCGGCCCGGTTCGGACCGCCCCCTACAAAGAGAATGTCTTAACATGGTCCACACCCGTCCTTAATAGAGAATAGAAAAGATGACGCCCCAGGCGGATACCATATCACGATTGTCCACGGCTGTCCAGAAAAAGGTCTGCATTTTCTTCGGCGAAGCGGCTCTGCGGCGGACGCAGCTTCCCCCAATTGGCTGGATACTTGCCTCCCGCGCGGCCGGCGACATCGAGCTTGATTTGCCACGCCGGACTGAGGTCGATAGGATACGAGCACGGTTTGTCGGGGCGTGGCGCAGTCTGGCTAGCGCGTCTGGTTTGGGACCAGAAGGTCGCAGGTTCGAATCCTGTCGCCCCGACTATTGGATGATTCACGTCCAGCTCTGATTTGTAGCGCAGGTCTCATGCAAGGAGGAACAACCGTGAGCAAGAAGCCGACCGCTGGCGGGCCTCGGTTAGGAAATGAGGACGAGTTGGAGGCGGCCGAGTTCTGCAAGCTTCTCCTCTCCAGGTCCAGTCTCGTGCGCATCGACCAGCCCGGCGGGAACACGCGCCTCTTATTCGACCCGACGACCGGCAAGACATATCGCATCGACGTCTCAAAGCTCGACCACTACGTCGAGAGGCCCTTCCAGGCCAATGCTGGCTGAGTAGTGCCGAGGACGACTGCTAGGCTTGTGTTAGCGCAGCGCTAGTTCTGAGCAAGCCCGTTTGACAGGCGACGAAATCGCGGTCTATTGGCATGAGGTCCAAAGCGGAATCAACATGATGCACAAACAGCCGGCAAATCAGCTCAGTTTATTGAGCGATCAGCCACCAACGGTTCGCATGGAACTGTCGGGCGCGGTGTCTCACGAACAAAGCACGACCGACTCCTTTCAGCAATTGGGCGGCTCGACGATCTACTCCCGCAAGGTGATGCTCGACCTGAGCAAGTGCCACTACGTCAACTCTGGCGGAGTCGCTTGGCTGCTGATTCACCATCGCCGGTTTCAAGAAGGGGGCGGCAAGTTGGTTCTGCACTCGGCCTCGCCCGTCGTCAGGCAAATCTTCAGCCTGATGAAGATGGAGTTGGTTTTGAATTTCTGCCAGGACTCGCTGGAAGCGGAGCGTTTGCTGAACGAGATGGCGCAAAGCTGAACCCCTCTTAAAGCGCACCTTGGGATGATCCGTGTTGTATAGCGGCGCCGCACACTCGTGGAGCGACCTCAATGGCCGGCAAGGAAGAAGCAGTTGAATTCGAGGAAGTGACGGGCACAGACGAACTCGCCCAGTTGCAATTGAACGGGGTGGCGCCGGACCTGGCCGTGGCCGCGCTCGTCGATCACGCAGTGCGCTCGGGCGCCAGCGACCTCTTCCTGCGATCCGAAGAGCAGTCGGTCGAAGCCTCCATGCGGCATCTTGGGATCGTCCGCTCGATTGCCAGCCTGCCGACGGACCTGGGCAACCGGTGTATGCTCCACATTCGCGCCGCGGCGGGCCTGAAGTTCGACGAGCGGCGCAAGCCCCAGGACGGACGTTGGGTGCGCACCCGCCCAGACGGACAGACCGTCGACTTGCGATTAAGCACCATGCCGACTCTTTACGGCGAGAGTCTGGCGATGCGCATCCTCGTGCGCGACGCCCATCTGACCAAGCTGGAAGCGCTCGGTCTCATCGGCGCCCAGTTGGGCACCCTTTTGAGTTGGCTGCACAGCCCGAGCGGTCTGATTCTTGTGTCCGGGCCAACCGGTTCGGGCAAGACGACGACGCTATACGCGTGCCTACACTACCTGAACGATGGTCGCCGCAAGATCCACACCATCGAAGACCCGATCGAGTACTCTGTCGACGGCATCGTTCAGTCCCAGGTAGACGACATCAACGGCCCCGATTTCAAGCAGCTTCTGCGGGCCGTCCTGCGGCAGGGACCGGACGTCGTGATGGTCGGCGAACTGCGCGACGCCCAGGCGGCCGAGACCGCCGTGCGCGCGGCCAACAGCGGCCAGCTCGTGTTCGCCACGCTGCATGCCCCGGTCGCGGTGGGAGCCATTCAAAGTTTGCTGGGGTTGGGGATTCATCCACACTTCGTTTCCAGTTCGCTCTTGGGCGTGATTTCCCAGCGACTAGTAAGGACCCTCTCTTCCTACAATCGGATGCCCCTAGACCTCGCCCACGCGCCGCAAACCTTCGAAGAGGTACGACAGTGGCTTGAGCCGAACATCGAGCCAAAGGCTTACGCGGCCGTGCGAGGCGCTGACGGGGAAGAAATCTACGTGGGCAGAACGGCGGTATTCGAGCTTCTCTCGCTCACCCCTTCGCTGAGGCAGATGATCGCCGACGGTCGGCCCTTTGGCGAACTGGCGGAAAAGGCGCTGGAAGGCGGCATGATCGACTTCCGGCGCGCCTCCTTGCTCAAAGTGGCTCAAGGGGTTACAACCTTCGACGAAGTCTTGCGCGTCATCCCCACGGCGGAGCAGTGGGTCGGCTGGTGAGGGCTATCGACCCGTTGCCACGGATGATTACCGGCTGACACCCAACGAGATTCGGCTCGGACTGCCCCAAGATTCTTTGGTCCGCTGGGACTCGCCGTGAAACAAGATTGGTATTGCAAGACGATGGGGATCGAATTCGGTCCCATGTCGTTGGACGATCTGGCTGGCTTAATCCAGCGAGGCAACCTGCGTCCGAGCGACCCGGTGCGCAATTCGCAGGACGGAACTTGGATCAAGGCCGAGGAGGTCGCAGGGCTGGTCCATCGCGCCGCGGGTTCTGCCCCCGAGATCTCGGAGGCACAAGCGGCGGTGACCGCCAGCGGAGGAGCGGCCGGCGGTCGAGGAACGACGGCAACGCATCGCGACGCCCCTGCAGCATGGAAGGGTGAGCCGGTCGGCGAAAACCATTCCCTGGCACTCGACCAATACAACTGTGCCATTTTGATTGGGCCGGGCGGCGTGTCCATTTGCGACTTGCGCGACTGCCAGCGCGTTGTCGTTGCGGGTGCGCGCGTGGTCGGCCACCGATCGGCGGATGATGACGCGCCGATTCGTTTCGGGCCGCTTGAGTTGCAGATTTCTGTTCGTGAGGTCGGGGAACGGGTCGATCCCCAAGCTAGGGGCGCCTCGGTCACGGAGACCGGCGAGCCGGCGCGGGAACCCGCGACCGTCGGCAGTGCGGTCGAACCAGGGGCCGAACCATCGATTGAGTCACCGATTCCTTCGGTTTCCTCCAAGAGGGCAAATACGTCAAAAGCCGTTCCAAAAGGAAACTCGCCGGCCGAGACTGAACATATCGCGGCCGAGACACTGCGCCGGATGTTCATGCCCCGGCCGACAAAGGCCCGCTAGGCAGAAGCACGAACCGGCAACTCACAATTTCCTAACGTCTGTGGTATAGGTTACGTGATTGCAGGTACCTGGTTAGGCCATTTGCGTCGGCAGGAAAGTTCGGGCGTAAGGCGGAAGAAAGGAGTTTCTTCTCCATGCGACGGAAGGTCTTGTTGCTCATCTTCTCTGCCCTGGCATGTTTCGTGGCCTATGAGAATCATCGCCGTGACCGAGAAGTGCGGCGAGTCAGAGATATCGAACGGCTCGGCGGTTTCGTCGACCACGGCGGCCGGTTTATCGTTTTGGGAGGCGCGGACATCACCGACGCAACGATCGATCGGTTGCACAACTTCCCCGAACTGGAATACCTCGCCCTCCCGGAAACGGCGATCGGGCCCCACGGTATCTCCGGATTGCGTCAGTTCAAGCTCCTCGTCGGTCTCGAGGTGCTGCGAACGCGAGTCTCTCTGCCGTTTTGCGCGCAGGTGGGTGCTCTCCCGAATCTCAGGGTGCTGAAAATGATTCAAACTACGACGACGGACGAATGCCTGCCGCAGCTTTCTCAGATTTCCGGGTTGGAAGTTCTCGATCTGAGCAACTGCCCCATATCGGGGTCCGGATTGCGTCACCTCGTAGCCCTGCGGAATCTCCGCTCCCTCAGCTTATCCTCAACCAACGTCGGGGATGAAGGCGTCGTGCATCTACGGGAGCTGCCGCAACTGAAGTTTGTGGAGTTGGAACACACGCGAGTCACGCTGAGCGGCATCTCCCAGCTTCGCGACGCCTTTCCCGCCTGCCAAATCGTCTACTGATCGCCGGCCGTTCGGCACCCGACCAAGAGAAGGTAATGTACGAAGCGAGCGGCCGGCGGGCCTGGCGAACAATCAGCCTTACGATCGTGGTGACCGCTTGCCTGGCTGGTTGCTCCGGCGGGGCGCCTGGCACCAGCGCCGGTTCGGCCAGCCAGATGAAGCGACAGATCGAGGCGGCCACGGCGGCGCGGTCCAAGGCCGCGCGGACCAACAAGTCCGGCGCCAAATCGCCAGTTGCCGCCGGCCGGGCTAAGCCGCGGTTGGCCAACAAGATCGATCCGGCCGCCGGGGGCAATCCGGCCACGGCGTCGAAGGCGAAGGATCGCGCCACGGCGACAACCCTTTCTTCCGAAGTCTCCCCGACGGCCGAGCCGAAGCGATCCCCGTCCAGGGCCCCTTTACGGCAGACCGCACTTTCGTCCGACGGTTCTCTGCTGGCAATCGACGGCGAGGACGGTTCGGTCCGGCTGTTCGACGCAAAGTCCGGCTCGACCGTCGCGGCGTGGGCGGCGCCGCAGACAAAGGGATCCGCGTTGGCCGTCGATCCCGTCCATCACCTCGTCGCCGCGGCCTCGAACGACGGCCCGATTACGCTCTGGCGTTATGGAAACAACCGCCGGGAGGGACTCGACTATTTCGCGCGCCAGCACCAAGACGACCTGGACTGCGTGCTGCGCGGACATCGCGGGCGGGTCACGGGGCTGAGCTTCGACCGCGATGGCCAGCAAATCATTTCGGCGGGCGAGGATGCCACGGTCCGCGTCTGGCGGATTGCGGCTGCGACGCCTCAGGCGATCGCTGTCGGGCGATCTGATTGTGTGCCGGCAATCAGCGCGGACGGCAAGACCATCGCCGTTGCCGCGGCCGACCATACCGTCGAGATGCTCGACCTGGACGACGCACGACGGTCGCGGCGTCTCCAGCGCCACAAGGCTGCGATTACGGCCATTGCTTTCGGTCATGCCAAGGATCTTCGGGTGCTCATCTCGGCCGACGAGAAAGGCCGGATTCACGTTTGGGATTTCCAGGCCGACCGCGATCAGGAGCAGGTTGGGCATGCGGGGGCGGTGACCGCGCTGGCCTTCGACGAGACGAGGCGGCGGATCGTGTCGGCCTCAACCGACGGGAGTCTGCGAATCGCTCCGTACCCGGCGTCGCAGTCGCAATTGCTGGCGAAGCTCTCCGGCCCGCCCGCCTCACTGGCATTGACGGCGGATCAGCAGTACGTCGCCCTGAACGTTGGCCCGGCAAGCGTGTCCGTGATTCCTCTATCAGGCGACGCTGGTCCTCGATCGTTCCCTCTTCGCGGAGATAGCTTCGCCTCCTGCGCCCTCGCCAACGACGGCGAGGTGGTGTTGACGGGTTCGGCCACGGGATCGGTGACGTGCCAAAATCGCAGCGACGGCACGATCATCGCCCAGTTTACGGTTCCTCGTGGGGCCGTACATGCGCTGGCCGTACACCCCGACGGCAAACGCTTCGCCTACTCGGGTGACGACGGAGTGATTCGCGTCGCTCGCCTGCCAGACGAAGATCGGCGCGGCCCCGAGGCCGAGGCCCAGATTACCATCGAAGCGCACTCCGGCCCGGTACGCGGCGTCGCCTTCACCCCCGATGGACAGATGCTCGTCAGTGCCGGCGCCGACAATATGGTGCGGCTGTGGAACCTGGCACAGCGCAGCGAGATCGACTCCTTTTCGACGGGGGGGATCGAACCGAGCGTCGTTTGTAGCACCCGCAACGGCGCCGTCGTCGTGGCGGCGTGCGGCAAGAAGACGGTGCTGACCTGGCACCGCGATGCCCATAAGCCCGCCTCCAAGCTGCCGATCCGTGGAGAAGTGCGGTCGGTCGCCCTGGCGCCGACGGGAATGCTCGCCGTCGGTATGGCGGATGGCGATATTCAACTTTGGGATCTAGATCGCCAGCTTGAGGTTGAGCGACTGAGCGGACACGGCGGGCCGGTCGATTATCTGGCCTTCGGCGGCGACATGCGGCTCGTTTCCGCCGGCGCCGACAAAACCGTCCGGTTGTGGAGTTTGTCACGAGCGCGCGTCATTCAGGCGCACCGCGGGGCCGTTCGCGGAGTCGCGGTTTCCGAGGACAGCGGCCGCATCGTCACGGGCGGCGACGACCGGCGACTTTGTGTCTGGTCTCGCGACGGCGAGTTGCTTCGCGATGACGATCTTCGTGTGCGGATCACCGGGCTTGCTCTCAATCCGCGGCACCCTCAGGTGGCCGTTCTCACAGACGACTCGTTCAAGAAGACGGAAGTCATTCGCCGGAACCTCGACGAAGCAGTCTCGCCGGAGCCTTTGCCCACGCCGTCGGCCGTTAAGGCCCTGGCGTACAGCAGCGACGGAGGAAAGCTGGCGGTAGCGGGAACCGACAACATCATTCGCGTCTACGACGCGCAGGGCGGCGCGTTGCTCGAGGAAATCCCGGCCGTGTCGGGTTGGGCGTCGGTCCGTTTTGGGGTGGACGACGAGGGTTTGATCACATCCGAAACCGATAACGTGGTCCGGACTTATCCGCTTCGGCTGCGTCGATGCTTCCAGCTTACAGCGCCTGCCACCTGCGCGGCCCCTTCGCCGGACAATGAATTCGTCTTGACGGGAGCCCAAGACGGCGACGTGCGGCTCTGGTCGTTGCGTTCAAACGGCCCGGAGCACGAGATGCAGGGGCACGCGAGTCCGATCACCGCCACAGCGTTTTCTGGCGACGGGAAGAAGGCGTTCTCGGCGGACCTGGCGGGAGCGGTCCGCGTCTGGTCGCTCGAGAGTCCGTGGTCCCCCGACAAGCCGCTCACGACCGACCAGGCCATCGAGCATCCGGGTGCGGTACGGTCCCTGCAAGTAAGCACTTCCGGAGCCACGATGCTTTCCGGCGACGACGAGGGAGTCACCCGCCTATGGGACGTCGCGGAGGGCAAGGTAAAGGAATCGTACACAGGGCAGCCGGTGCCGGTCGCCGCCGTGCGGCTCGTGGACATCGAGCGGTCGGTTCTGGCTTGCAACGCCAGCGGTGTCTTGAATTTGTGGAAGCGGCCAACCGAGGCTGAAATTGCCCAGGGGGCGTCTCGCGATTTAGCGCAGGCGGCCGCGAAATCGATTGATCTGAGTGCCAATTCAACGGGACCGGCCGCAAGCGATCGGCCGGAAGCGCCTCCTTCGTCGCAGGTTGCGGCCTTGGAGCACCTTTTGCGAACCGCGCGCATACCCGCGGAGCGAGACGTGTGGCGGGAAAAAATCCAAGCGGTGGCCGGCGCGTCCTCCAAGCCCGATCGTCCTCTCGTCTCGCCCAAGCTCGTCCCTCGCGGTCACGTTCCCCTGGCTGAAATCGGTAAGGGCGACCCGTGGGATCTGCCGCCCGCCGCCGAATTGAAGACCAGCTTTGCGTTCGACGGCGCAACGAACGTGCAGATCGCAATGGCCGTTTCTTCCGACGGCAAACTCGTGGCGGCGGTCCCGAAAGCCGACCGGCGGGGGAGCAGGAGGACGGCGTGCGTTTGGGACGTACCGACAGGCGTGGAGCTGCGCCGCTGGGAATCGATCGCCGCGGGCAACTGGCAGGCGTTGAGTTTTGCCGGCTCGAACGACGCGTTCCTCTACACGTTACCCGACGTGACCGCGTTCGAGCTGTCGAGCGGCGAGACACACCATTTTGCCGACGACTGTCTGGCGGCACCCATGTCTGGCGGCGACAAGGTTCTGTTCGGCAGTTCCACCAGCCCGGTCGCCGCGGCACGACTCCTGACGGAGGTCGACGGGGGACGTTTTCACGAAGAGTGGGGCGGCTTGATGGGATATGAGACCCTCGTGACCGCCCTGGCGTGTTCTCCCGACGGTCGCTGGGCGGCGGTTGGCACGCGCGAGCGGCTGCGGCACAAACTCATTCTCTTTGACCTGCACGAAATGAAGGTGGCGTCCGTGCTCGACGAGGCTCCTCACGCCAAGCCTTGGTCGAGTGAAGGGTCAACGGGAATAGTCGACGCGGTCTTCTCCGCCGACAGCAAGCGTCTCTTCTGGCATGGCCAGTACGGCCCGGACGATTTCCGCGCCACCACGGCGCTGGCCATCCCCAACGGTTTTAACGTCGTCGAGAAATCGATTGCCAAGCTGAAGCAGCCGATCGTGACTAATCACGTGATCGGTTACGTCACGGGCGAGGCCGACACGCTCTACATCGGAACAAAAACGAGACTGGTGCTATGCGAAGGCAAGTCGGGCAAGATCATCTGCGAGATCAACCTGCCGGAAAGCCACGGCATCAAAATCGCGGGGGACGAAACTCGCAAAGGTGAAACGCAAGCTGCCGACGTGCAGGAGGTCGAAGTGACCGCCAGCCGAGTGCAATATGCCGTCTCCTCCGATGGAGCCTGGATGGCATCCGCAGACGACGGCGGCAAGGTCGTGCTCTGGGATTTGACGACGCCCAGGCGTCCATGCAACCGCTTCGCTGCTCACACAGGTCCAGTCGTTGGTTTGCGCTTTTCCCCCGACAACCACTGGCTTGCCACGGCGGGCGAGGAAAACCGCATTCGTCTCTGGAGTCTTACCGAACTGCAACAGCGTCGACAGCGGCAAACCGCTCGCAAGGGTGCTGCCCAGCCGTGAACCGCGTGCCGGCAACGCACCTTGAAGCTGACGTTCAACGGAACCAGCTTTGTCGTGCTTTTCTTCCGCCGCCTGTGCCGGTTACGAACCGCTGGGACCCAGGACCGGGATCTGGTAAAATAGTAATTTGGATGAGAAACCCCGGCTTAAGGCCGCGAAGGTCTCTCCAGGCAACGGGAAGTGCATGACGTCGGCAAAACGAAATGCGGGTCAAGAAGTCAAATGCCATTTGTGCAATGGCGCCTTGCTCACTGAGCTCTCGTCGATCAGAGACACCTTAACCGGCGAGCAGTTTTCGATTGACCGGTGTACACGGTGCGGAGTGCGGCAGACCGTTCCGTCGCCGTCCGACTTGGGCCGTTATTACGAGTCGTATCATGGCAATCGGCACGGCGTGACGGCAGACTACCGCGTTAGCCGACGGTTGCGCCTGCTGCGCCGCATTGCCGGAAATGGCGAGGGAAAACGGCTGCTCGACATCGGATGTGGTGACGGACATTTTTTGCTGGAGGCCCAGCGGCGGGGCTGGCAGGTCAGTGGCACGGAGATCGAGCCCGAACAGGGCCGTTCGCACGGTCTCGACATCCGTGCCGCGGTCGAAGAGTTTGGGCCCGACGAAAGATTCGACTGCGTTACACTGTGGCACAGCCTGGAGCATCTGCCGAAGCCGCTCGATACGCTTCACCGCGTGAACGAACTGCTAAAGCCCGGTGGCGATTTGTTGATCTCCGTTCCTGACGCGAGCGGCTTTCAAGCACGTCTCTTCGGCCGTCATTGGCTGCATCTGGATGTGCCCCGCCACCTATTCCACTTCAATTGGCAGTCACTGAGCCGTTTATTAGAGAGGTCGGGCTTCGTCATCGGCGGGCACTGGCACCATGAGATCGAATATGACCTCATCGGCTGGTCACAAAGCGCGCTAAACCTCGTCGCCTCGGAGCCCAACATCTTTCTTTACTCGCTGATCCGCAAGCCCGTGCGCGCCAGCAGTATGCTGCGAGCGTTCCATTTCGGCCTGGGATCGGTGCTGACCGCCGCAGCGCTGCCGCTGGCGGCGATCAGCAGTTTCATGCACCGAGGCGGCACACTTATCGTGGCTGCAAAGTCCGCGCTTCCGTGCTCCAAAGCCGTGCGATGTGAACGCGCTTTAAGTGATGTCCGCTAGCGATTCGCAACGGAACGTCTGGCTGCGATACGGCATCGAGCCCGGCCAGCCGCTCCGAGTATGGTTGCCGGCCGGATGTGCAGTGGCTCTTGTTGGCGTGCTGTTTTGGCACGCCTGCCATCGCAATCCCAATGCGGCATTTCTAAGCCGTCAATCGCCCGCCGACTGGATTGTCTATGCAGCCGCCCCAGACCTTGGGATTCAAGTCGATGGACCTCGGCAGACTGTCTTCCGCCGCAGATTCGCTATTGCCCAGCCGCCCGCCGAGGTCCGTCTGACGGTCCGCGCAATGACGCAATTCGCCGTGGCAGTCAACGGCGTCGAGGTTGCTGCGAGCGAGCCTTCTGGTTCATGGAAGGATCCCCAGACAACGAGTATCTCAGGGGATCTGCTTGCCCCCGGTGAGAACGAGCTCGTCGCGACAGTGACTTGCGAGCATGGCCCACCTGCGCTTTGGCTCGTACTCGACCTCGATTCGACAACGGTCTTGTCCGGCGACGGCTGGGACGCATCACTGTTGGGCGCTGAAACACGACCCGTTCGGTCGGCAGCCGCGGCAATGCAATTTGACAAGGGTGGATTTCTGGCGAACGCGGAGCAGCCGCTGGAAGCGATTGGCAAGACGTGGCCAATCTGCCTTGCTTTCGCGATCCTGACGGCCACCCTTACTGGTGTGGCCAACCGGCGCTGGCCATCAGTTGCCAAATCGCCCGAAGCCGCATGGCGTCTGGCCACGGCAGCGATCGCAGGAGCGTGGCTCATCCTGCTGATCTCCAACTGGCGGACCTTGCACTTCGCGATGGGTTACGACAGCGGTCTGCACCTGGACTACATCGAGTACGTGCGCCGGCATGGCAGGCTGCCATTGGGTAACGAAGGAATGGAAATGTGGCAACCGCCGCTGTACTACGTTTCGGCCGCGATGCTGACGTCGATCGCCGGCGCATCGCCCCGCAGTGAGTCGGGCATTTTTATCTTGCGGGTGTTCTCTTACGTGCTTTCTCTCGGGCAACTGCTCTTTGTGGCCGGCTGCTTGCGCCGTGTTTACCCCAATCGGTCAATGGCGCAACTGATCGGGATTTGCTTCGCCGGCTGCTTGCCCGTGCAGATTTACCTCATGCACTACAACTCCAACGACGTCCTGGCAGGCGCGGTATCGACGGCGGCAGCGTACTTCGCAATTCGGGTGATTCAGGAGAGAAACGGTCGGCTTGGCGACGCGGTTGTCCTTGGGGCATGCCTCGGAGCGGCGGTCCTCTCGAAGCTGAGTGCTTGGCCCGTGGTATTGGTCGTGTTCTTCGTGCTGTTTTGGCAACTTGTAGTCGAGCGGAACAGTATCGGACAATGGAACAGAAGGCTTCTATTACCTGCCGCCGTCTGTGCACTGGTTTGTGGTTGGTACTTTGTCCGTAACTATCTGAACTTCGGCCAGGTGCTGCCGCCCGATCAAGCGGCCTTCAAATACTGGCAAGACCCTGGCTGCACGACCGTCGAGCAATTTGTGCGCTTTGGACGTGCGCTTTGTCAGCCGAATCTCAGCTCGTTTGCGGGGCTGCCCGATGGCGTCTACGCAACTCTTTGGGGTGACGGAGGCTGGGGTGGAAGGATGCTTCGCGATTCACGGCCACCGTGGAACTACGAATTGATGGCGGCCGGCTACTTGCTGGCCCTGTCTCCTACTCTGCTCATCGGCGCAGGAGGCGCTGCAATCGCCTGGCAGGTAGCCCGCGGCTGGAAGCCAGAGAAACTTCTGATGCTGGGCGTCTGCGCCGCGTCTTTCTGTGGCATGTCCTATTTTTATCTTCAGCATCCCAGCTATGGCGCCGTTAAGGCGCATTACGCGCTGCCGAGCATCGTCTCGCTCTGCGTATTTGCGGCGGAAGGCCACCTCCTCTTGGTCCGCGGTATCGCCTGGCGGCGGTGGGCGCTGTCCGCTTTGTGGGGCGCCTGGGCGCTAACCTCCCTGGCCAGCTACGCCGTGGACGGCACATCGTCCACGGCGCGGGCTTGGGTGGCCCGGGAGTTTGCCGTTCAAGGAGACCCCGAAGAAGCTCTGATAACGATTCAGCACGCCATCAGCAGCGATCCTCACGATCCGAAACTGCGCCTGACCGCGGGCAGACTTCTGCTGCACGCTCGGCGGCCGGAGGAAGCGCGGCAGGAGCTTGCCATTGCCGTCGAGGCCGATCCGCAGGATGCCGAGGCCCAATGTGTGCTGGCCAACGTGCTTGGCACTCTGGGATACCATGAAGTGGAATCCCGGCTGCTGCGGAACGCGTTGCAGATCGCCCCGGACAATTCCGGGGCGCTCACCGAACTGGCCACCGTCCATCTCGCCGCCGGCGACGGCAAGGCGGCGGTGGAAGCAGCTCGTGCCGGGCTGCGCGTATCGCCGACGTCGCCGTTGTTGCACCTTTTGCTTGCTCAAGGATTAGCGCAACTGGGCGACATCGAACAGGCACTCCAACACCAGCAGATCGCGCTCGAATGGAAGCAGCGCCGAATTCGCGAGGCAGTGGCCGATCCCGCGGTAGAACGGGAACAGCAGCCGTAACGGCTGACCTCTCCTCTTGAGTGATCGGCCTTCACCGCGGAGGACGGGCAAAGGCTGGGTCTTTACCGATACCGGCCGGCCAAGGACTTCAGCTCGCTGAGTTCGGCGCGTTCGGCGGGCGTCAGTTCGCAGCTCAGCCCCTGCTCGCATGCGTCGAATAGCGCGGCGGCATTTCCTTGCTGAGCGAACATCATTGCCAATCCCCACCAGGCTGCCGCCAGCCGCGAATTGCCCTCCAACGACTTTCGGTAGAGTTCTTCGGCGTTGGCAAAATCTCGCTCCACAAGATAGGTGTCGGCGATGCGTGCCAGACGTTCCGGCTCGGAGACGGCCTGCTCGGCCGACCGCCAGATGTTTCGCGCCTCGACCGGCTCCCCCAGGTGCATCCACGCGGCGGCAAGCCTATCGACGTGCTCCCATGTCCATTTTCCAACGTCGGTCTTGCCCGCCTTAAGCCACTGCGCCGCCGTGGCAACGCACCCGCGGGAAATCAGCGACGAGACGTCCTGATCGCCTACCATTTCCCGTCCGGTTTCGAGATCGGACAGCATACGGGCCAGTTCGTCGAGCTCTTGGTGCTGTCGCGGACTGACGGAGTGCATCACTTCAAGCTGCCGGCCAACGGCGAATTGGGCGTCGGGCATACCTCTCACCCGCCAGGAGTCGTAAAGCGACCGCAGCGCGGGCACATGTTGCGGATCGTGAATCAGCGCCTGGCGAAGACACCAGGTCGATTGCGCCCAGAGTATGCTCGCCGGCGCCGACCATCCCTCGGCCGGAGACCGGGGACGAATCGAGAGGTCCGCTACCAGGTTCCAGTAGCACTGCCCGCGCAGAGTCCAAAGCCGTTCCGGAAGGTCGGCGACCTGTTCCGCCAGGTCGAGCCGGTCCACAGCGTGAAGAAGCATTGGCACTCGCCAGTGCCAAGTCGCGCTTGTGGACTGCCTGAACTGACTGGCGATTCGGGTGAGTGCCTTGGCCTCGTAAAACTCCGCTTGTGAGCCACCGGGTGTCGATGGGTGACGGTTCTCCTGAAAATGCCTGCGGCCGAAATCGACGCTCGGGTACTTTGTTGCCGACGCGCTACCGTCGGAAACGTAGGCTGCCGCCAGGGCGTCGAAATAGACGCACCGCCAGCCGTCCTCTGACAACATGGTCATCTCGCTGGAACTATGTTGGTCGTGATCCAACAAGATCAGCGGCACGTCCAGGCGTTTCACGTACTCTGCCCAGCGCCCATCATGCGCCTCGAGCAATTCGTCGATAACAAAATACTCACGAAACGTCTCGGTGGAGGGTACCTCCAGCCGCGGATCCATGAAGACCTTCTTGGGCGGGCAGTTGTGGTAGAGAAAAACCGAGGCTAATCCCAGGTCGTAGACCAAAGCGTGCGTCGGCAGATCCGGCGCACCTGCGAACTTCGCCGCATCATGTGGAAACGCCAGCGGACGTTCGTTCCATCCGAATCGATGAGTATCGCCGGTCCACTCACGAAACGCCGTTGTGGGCACAAAAGCGAGGCACGCGGCGAGCACGAGAGCAACCGCAGCCCGACCCAGCCGTGGCCAACGCGCGCTTAACAAAGAAAAAGACGCCGGCGCAGCGTCCATTTGCATAATCCATTCATTGGCGTTGGCACTCAGCAGCACGCCTGCGACAAAGCCGAATAAATTGAGATTTCGCATCGCCTGCAACGCCAGGTAGCTAAAGGCCGCCGCCACGCTCAGGCGAAATAAATCGGCGCCCAAATGCACAAGAAGAACGAACACGATGGCGCACAGCAGAAAAAAGCCCCCACGCGGAAAATGAATCGCAGGCGCTAAGACGGCACTGCCAAACATGGTCGATTGCAGGCTGGTCATGCCCATGAACAGAGCGAATCCTGACGCTCCCGCCAGCACGGCGGACGGGCGGGAAACCCGTAAAAGCAAGACTCCGCCGACGACGCCAAGCGCTGCGACCGCCAGCGGGGCGGCTGCGCCTATCGCTCTCAGCGGGGCCGGCAAACTTGTTCCCGGTAAGCATGCCGCGTTAAACGATAAGATGCCGACGGTCGCCACCGCCGCGCCAAGCCACGTCCTTTGAGACCACTCGCCGATGACTGACTTGGATCGACGAGCCGCGATCGCTGCCTGCGTCGCGCGCCACAAAGCGGGAAAGACAAAACTGACCGGCACGAGCAGCAGCAGGAAGTAGAAAACTTTGAAATACACCAAGCGCTCGACCAACGAGAAGTCGGTGCGCTGTCCAAACTCGAGCGGACTGAAAAACTCGTTGATATGCGTCTTGTATAGGTTGGACGGCTCAGCAATTTTCGGAAACAATTCGATCGGGAAGATCGCCCCCCGCATGCCGTACGGATTGGCAAGACAGGCCAGAGCGATCGCCATACCTGTGAGCAGCAGCCTTCGTCGCCATTGAGCGTCCACCGGCCTGCCGAAGTCTTTGCGTCGCCAAGCCGCGACGAACTCGCCGGCCGCGAAAAGTGCAAACAGGATCGGTCCGAGGATGAATAGCCCTTGCGAGTTGACCCACAGCACCTGCGCTGCGGGCAAGATCCACAACAGCTTCGGGCGTTCCCTGCCGTGCGCCAGCACGGCGAAAAAAACGGCCAGGTAAAGCAGCGAAAAGATTTCCGGTCGCGGCCCAAGCCGGATGCCCATCATGAGCAGCGCGGGCAGCCAGCATAGCGCCACGACGGGCTTCGAGTAGGCGCGTCCGCTGGCGGCTAAGGCGATGGCAACGGCCGCCGCGGCAACGCTCGCCGTCAGCAGGATCGTGCCCGGAACTCCTGCCATGCTGAACACCATCGCCAGAATCACTTCGTACAGCCAGTGCAGATCGATCCACGCTCGGTCGGCCGAGCTGAAGGTGAACGGGTCGAGGCCGGGCGGGCGTCGATGTTCGAGGATCCATTCACCGCCGCGCACGTGCCACCAGACGTCGGCATCGATCAACTCGTGACACGCCAACAACAGACAGATGGCCGGCAACAGGCTTACGATCGCCAGGTCGATCACCCGTAGCGGCCAGCCGTTGTCATTCGTGTCGGTCGAAGTTCTTGGCGTTGGCTTCACTCGTCAGTGCTTTCGATCCGCGGTGGTGTCGAAGCGCCGACGACGATGTCGGCCAGCTCGGCTAAGAGCGCGTCGGAACGCCGCGTGCGAGCGTGCTCGAGCGCCTCGCGGAGTGGCGCCTCGTCGCCTAGCACGGCATGGGCGAGGACGAGATCATACCAGGCGTCTTCTGCTTGCGGCCCCACCACCATTTGCTGAAGTTGCTCGATGCCCGTGGCAAACTGCTGCTCGACCAGATAGGTCTCCGCGATGCGGCATTGACGAAGGGGCTCCGACGGTACGTTGTTCGCTTCCTTCCAGATGTTCCTCGCTTCGGCCGGACGACCAAGCTGCAGATATGCCGTCGCGGCGGCGTTCGCACATTGCCAGTCCGTACGTGCCACGTCGGCCGGCTCTAGCCCTGCGTATTGCTTCACCGCCAGCAGGGGCAAGCCCGACGCTACGCATTGCTCGAGCACTTGCGCGGTCGTCGTCGCTCCGCCTATGTGTTCTTTCATGGTCTGTTCGACACTTTGTTGAAGACCGACTATCTCAGCGCGACGCTCGGCGGTCGTCCAGGGGTCGTGCATGAGCGATAGCCCGGCCGAAAGCTGAGCGTCCAGAAGCCCTCTCGAGCGATAAATCGAGTAAAGCGTTGCCAGGGCGTCAGGGTCTCGTCGCGGCAGGCCCAACGCCCGCTGTGCGCAATACGCCGCTTGTGCCCATATCAGTTGAGCATGGGGAACCGAAGGCTCGCCGTCGGACGCAGCCTCGTTCTCTCTTTCTGCAAACGAAGCGTAGCAATCGGCGGCCAACTTCCATGCCGTCGAGGAGTCCGGCTGTTCCTTCAGGGAGTCGACGCTCCGACCCAAAGCGGCCAACCACAGCGGGTATCGCCGTCGACCTTCAAGCGTTGCCAGCCTTCGATCAATGCGATACAACACGCCCGCTTCCTGAAGCGCCGCACGCGGCTCCGCCGTCTCCCGCCGGAAGTGACGCTCGGCAAAATTGACCGTGGGGTACTTGTCTTCGAGATCCCGAAGACGACGCGATACGAACACAGCGCCGGCGGCGTCGAAGTAGATACAACGCCAGTCGCGGTGCGCCAAAAGCGACGTCTCTGCCGCATATTCGGTGTTGTGCAATAAGAGTAAGAGCGGCTCGCCCAACTCGGCAAGCATGGCCGGCCATTCGCCGCGGTTCTCGGTCAGGCTCGATTGAAGCGCAAGATAACGGCGAAAATCTGCCTCGCGGAGCAATTCCAAGCGGGCGTCGATGAAAGGTTTGTATTCGGGCCCGTTGTGAAAAGAGTAAACCCCCGCCTGTCCCAAGTTGAAGCAGACAGCCCGCTTCGGCAACTCCGGTTGACCGGCAAATCGGGCGGCCGCGTGCGCGGATACGAAGGGCGCCTCGTCGAATCCAAAAAAATGCAACTGACGGGTCCACCCGTGGTATCGGTCGGTTGCAACGGCGAAGATCCAGAAGGCCAGCGCGCCTGCAATCGCGAGATTGAGCAGTCGTCCGGCCGTCCGGTAGCGCGGTCGCCAAATCCTGCCGTTAATGAGTTCTCCGGTCCATTGCCCGACGTTAGCGGCAAGTACCCCGCCCGTCGCCAGCCCAAACAGCGGCGCGTTGCGCATCGCTTGCATTCCGAGATAACCGAACGCCAGCGTGAACAAGACTCGTTCCATACAGGCGCCGTGCTTCCAGAGCACGATTCCACCCGAGACGCTCGCGACGGCCGCCATGAGCCAAGTACCTGTGCCCCCCACGCCCAAAAGATCATCGCGGCCAAAGAGCATCCCACGCAGGGTAACCGTCCACGCCGCCATCGCGGCAAATGCAAGCAGCGATGTGGTTGCGGGCTCTCGCCTTCCCTGAGCGATGGCGCACGCGGCCCCAAGCACCAGCCAGCCGATGGGAACATATCTGCCCGGCGCCGACCACCAACCGACCGGCCTTCCCGGCAATGCCAGGGTGCTCAATCCGGCGAAGACGACCGCCACAACCAACAGCCCCAACCAGGCGCGGTCTTTGATATCGGCCTGGGCAACCTGATCGGTCTTTGTGGTCGGTCGGCGTGAATCCGACTGCCATGCCCGCCACGTGGCTGGCAAGAGAAAGCTGACCGGCAAGAGCAAGTAGAGGAAATAGGTGACGCAGAAATAGAGGCTGCGGGTGGCTGGCAGGTCTGTCTGCTGTGCCCAGCGAATCAGGCTGGTGAATTCCCCGATGGTCTGCTTAAAGACATTTTCCGACGCGGCAATTTTAGGAAAGAGCTCCAACGGAAAGAGTGCCCCGCGAAAAAGGTAGGGGTTCGCCAGGCATCCAACCACAACCAGGCCCGACGCCGGCCCAACAATCCTCCACCAGCCATCCGGCCTCGTAGGCTCGCCCCCCTTCCAACGTCGCCAGAGCTCTTCGGCGATGCTGGCGGCCAGGAACAGCGCTAGTACCACCAATCCCAGCACGAACAGCGCATGCGTGTTGACCCAGAGCACTTGGACGACGGGCAACAACCACGCCAACCGAGGCTGACGGGGCAGCCGGTGCATCACCGCCAGAAACGTCGACAAAAATACGAGGCTACACAACTCCGGCCGTGGCGGTAGTCGCCAGCCCATCAGCATCAATGCCGGCGCCCAGCACAGCATTACGACCGGCATGGGCCAGGAACGACTCGGCATCGTCAGTGCCACCGCGATCGTGGCGGCAGACAGCGTGGCCGAAAAGACGATCACCCCCGGCATCGCCGCGGCGCGGTAGATAAGGGCAACCGCGACTTCAAATAGCCAATGCAGGTCAATCCATTGCCGATCGGCGGAAGCGAAGGTGAACGGATCAAGATCAGGAACGCGTCCTTCTCGCAGGATCCAGTCGCCGCCCGCCAGATGCCACCAGATGTCGTTGTCTGTTTCCCTGTAGCAGGCAAGAGAAAACGCCACGGCCGAGAGGAGTACGGCCATGACGATAGCGACAACCCGTCTAAACGGCCCCTCGCTTTCGCGTTGCGTTTCAGGCATCATCTTTTCAGGGGTAAAATACCCGCCGGCAAAGCTCCGGTCAAAGGTCCGGCCGACGTGCAAAATTTGCCGTAGGACGGAACCGCCACTCCCTGCCGCCGTGGCGCACACCTGATTCAAACAGCGTCCACATATTGCTCAAACAATTGACCGGCAGACTTTCTCTTCTATGTCAACGGGACGCGCATTCGAAGCGGAGCAGGCTTCACCCACGCAAACGACGCTGGCTTCCGGACGGCTCGCGATAGCGCCTCACGGCATTTGGCGTCTCGTGCCCTGGCTTTTCGCCGTGGTGGCGCTCCTCCTGCTGTCGACATGGGCCTATTGGGGAGTCTGGAATTACCACTTCGTAAATTTCGACGACGGCGGCTACGTCGAGACCAACCCCCGAGTGAAGGGCGGATTGACTCCGGAGAACTTCCGCTGGGCCTGGACCAGCGTGACGCTGAGCAACTGGCATCCGTTGACGCAGCTTTCATGGCAGCTTGATGCCACGCTTTTTGGACCCTCGGCAAGAGGGTTCCACATCACCAACCTGGTGCTGCACGTCTGCAACAGCATTCTTGTCTTCCTGCTGTGCCGCCGCTTCTGGGAGGCAGTCTGGCCAGGTTTCATGGTGGCGGCGCTGTTCGCCGTCCATCCGCAGCACGTCGAATCCGTGGCCTGGATTTCGGAGCGAAAGGACGTATTGAGCACGTTTTTCGGCCTGCTGGCGATTCTTCTTTATTGCCGCTACGCCGACCGCCGCTCCGTCGGTCGCTACGTCGCTGTCACCGCGGCGTACCTACTGAGTCTGCTGGCGAAACCGATGTTGGTGACATTGCCCTTCCTGCTTCTTGTTTTCGATTGGTGGCCGCTAAGGCGACTGACCGCGGCCGACGGTGGCGGCGCGACACGGCGCCCGCTGACCAGGTTGATTTTGGAAAAGCTGCCGTGGCTCGTATTCGCGCTGGCGTTTTCCATTACGACCGTCCTGGCGCAGCACGGCGGCGGCGCGCTGCGAGATCTTGACGACGTAGACATACGTTATCGCCTTTCGACCGCAGTCGCGGGCTATATGTTCTACATCTGCAAGGCGTTTCAGCCGACCGGGTTGACCGTCTTCTACCCTCCGCCAGCCTATTTTCCGCTGGACGCGACACTGTTGCGAGCCACCGTTTTGCTCTTGATTACAGCGGCGACGTTCGGCTTGCGCCGGCGTCTGCCTTATCTTCTCTTCGGCTGGCTCTGGTTTTTGGGGACGCTCGTACCGGTCATCGGCCTGGTTCAGGTGGGTGCACAACCCTATGCCGACCGCTACAGCTATTTTTCGTTGATCGGCCTCTTGACGATGCTTGGAGGAGCGGCGTGCGACTTGGCACGGAACTCCTTTGCGGGGCGCGCCGCAACGGTGCTGCTCGGTGCCTCGGCGGTCGCGGCCTGCCTCGGCCTGACGACCGTTCAGCGAGAAGTGTGGCGAGACGGGAACCATCTTTGGCAACATGCCCTGACGGTGACTCCGGACAACTACTGCGCGCATCGACACATGGCCGATCTTCTGGTCAAGGAAGGCCGCCTCGGCGAGGCGATTGAGCACTCCCAGGCTGCCGCCCAACTCTGGCCCTACCAAATCAGCTATGTGCACCTGGCGGCACTCCTGGCAGAGGCAGAACGATTCGACGATGCCATCGAACAATACCGTAATGCCGTGCGCTGCGAACCGGCGGATGCGGAGTCCCACTTGGTGCTCGGCAACCTGCTGCTGGGACGTCGCCGTCCGGCGGAGGCCGTCGCGGCGTTCGAGGATGCCCTTGCTTGGCGCAGCGGTTGGTCCGATGCGCTCAACGGACTGGCGACCGCACAGTCGTTGAGCGGCCAGCATGTTCTCGCCTTGCGGTCTTTTGAGGCGGCCGTCGCCGGAGAACCAACGAATCCACTTTACCACAACAATCTTGGCCAGCAGTTGGCCCGCACGGGCAACACAGAAGGAGCCTTGGTTGAATTCACCGAAGCGCTGCGGCTCGATCCCCGCTACGCCGAGGCGCTGAACAACCGCGGCAACGTATTCGCTGCGCTCGAGCGGTGGCCGGAGGCGGCGCTTGCCTATCGGGAAGCCATCGAGCGAGACGACAAGCGGGCTCGTTATCGCTTTAATCTGGCGGGAGTGCTGCATCAGCAGGGGGACGTGGCCGGCGCGCGGCGGCAGTACCGGGCTGCCTTGGCACTCGATCCCGACTGGCCACAGCAAGCCGCGGAGAACGCATGGAATTTGGCTACCGCACCCGACGGCGCCGTTCGCGACGGCGCCACCGCGCTGCGCCTGGCGCGCCAGGCGTGTCAGGCTCTTGAGCCACCACCACCCGCCGCCCTGGAGGCCCTGGCCGCTGCCTACGCCGAGCTCGGTCGTTTTTCGGACGCCGTCCAGGTGGCGGAGCAGGCATCGCAACGGGCACACGCGGACGGAAGCGCAGAAGTCGCCGCTGACGTCGACGCACGGCTGACGCTTTATCGCGAGGGCAAGCCGTTTCACCTGCAAGCGAACAAGCAGCAACGGGAAGCCGACAAACAATAACGGGGCCTGCACTCGACCTGTCAGGCCAATGTTTCATGAACCGTTTGAACGCTCTCCCCGCTTCCTTCCGCGGTACCGCCTTATTCGTGTTCGTGCTGGCGCTGCTGGCGGCTTTGACCGCGTTCGCCTATTCGGGCGTCTGGCATTTTTCCTTCATCAATTTCGATGACGGCTTGTACGTTTTCAACAATCCGCAGGTGAAGTGCGGCGTGACGCGGACCAGCTTTCTTTGGGCGTGGTCCAACCTTTGGGCGGGCGCCTGGCACCCCTTGACCTGGAATTCGCTGCAGTTGGACGCCACGATTTTTGGACCATTCCCAGGGGGCTTTCATGCGGTCAACCTGCTGCTGCATATTTCCAACAGCTTCTTGCTTGTTTGGCTTTGCCGGCGTTTTTGGTCGTCGGTTTGGCCGGGTGCCCTCGTCGCCGCCTTGTTTGCAGTTCATCCGCAGCACGTGGAGTCGGTCGCTTGGGTCTCTGAACGGAAGGACCTGCTCAGCACCCTGTTCGGCTTCGTCGCTCTTCTTGCCTATGGCCGCTACGCAAACCAGCCATCGGTGACACGCTACCTACTCGTTACGTTCGCTTACCTGCTTAGCTTATTGGCCAAGCCAATGCTGGTGACGTTACCCTGTCTGATGCTGGTTTTCGATTGGTGGCCGATGCGACGTTGGGCAGCCGCAGAGCAAGGCAGCGAAGCCCCAAAGCCGTGCTCGATAGGCCGGCTCATCAGCGAAAAAGTCCCCTGGCTGTTCATGTCTGCAGCCATTTCAACGGTTACCCTGTTTGCGCAAGGCACCGGCGGCGCCGTTGCCAACCTGGACGAACTGACGCCGATCAACCGACTTTGCAACGCCGAAGCGGGTTATTGCTTTTACATCGAGAAGGCCTTCTGGCCGGCCAAGCTGAGCCCCTTTTATCCTCTGCCGCCTAAGCAGCCGGTCGCTGCCGTGCTGCTGGGTTCGTCGCTGCTGCTGATCGCAACCGCGGTCATCGTTGCCGTGCGCCGACGTCTGCCTGAGGCTCTGTTCGGTTGGCTCTGGTTCTTGGGGACGCTGGTGCCCGTCATTGGTTTGATCCAGGTTGGCGGGCAAGCGTACGCCGATCGCTACAGCTATTTCCCGCTCATCGGGTTGCTGATCCTGTTCGCGGCGTTCGTGCGGGCGCTGTGGCTGACCGGCTGGGGAGGCCGTACTGCGTCGTTGCTGCTTGGCCTGGGAGCCGTCGTTGTTTGCACCGGTCTCACGCGCGGGCAGCGTGAATATTGGTGCGACAGCGAATCGCTCTGGCGGCATGCCATATCGGTCGACGCCGAAAACTACGTAGCTCATCGGCAGATGGCGGATCTGTTGGCGGAACAGGGTCGGCTGGCCGAAGCGATTACGCATTCGGAAGAGCAGGCGGCACACTGGCCCTACCAGATCAGTTTTGTGCATCTCGCCGACTTGCTCGTGCGTGCCGGCCGGTACGACGAAGCCATCGAGCAATATGAAAATGCTGTGCGGGACAGGCCGTCTTCGCCAAACTCACACCTCCTATTGGCGAAGCTATTGCTCGAGCGCGGGCGCCCGGACGAGGCGGCGAGGGAGTTCGAGGAGGCGCTCGCCTGGCGGAACGGCTGGGCCGATGCTTACAGCGGCCTCGCAACCGCCCAGGACCGAATGGGAGATCGCGAGCAGGCGTTGCAGTCTTGGGCGGCGGCCGTTGCGGCCGAGCCAACGAACGCGAACTACCACAATCAGTTGGGAGAGTTGCGCGCGCGAGTCGGTGACACGGACGGGGCTCTGAAGGAGTTCGAGACGGCTTCGCAGATCGATCCGGGCAACGCCGAAGCGTGGAATAACCGGGGCAATGTTCTCGCCGCGCTGGAACACTGGCCTGAGGCGGCGTTGGCCTATCGCGAGGCGTTGGAGCGCGATCCGGACAATCCTCACTATCGCTTCCACCTGGCTCTTGCTTTGCACCAGCGAGGAGAGATCGACTCATCGCGGCGTCAATACAAGATCGCTCTGGCCCGGGAACCAGACTGGCCTCGGCAGGCAGCGGAAGCGGCTTGGAAGCTCGCTACCGCGGCCGAGGTTCGCGACCGCGACGGGCAGGCGGCACTCCGCCTCGCGCGGCAGGCTTGCGAGGCAACCGAGCCATGTCCGCCCGCCGCCCTGGACGCGCTGGCCGCTGCCTGCGCCGAGTTAGGCCGGTTCGAGGATGCCCAAGCAGCCGCCGAACGGGCCCTGGAAAGGGCCCGATCGATAGGCGATCATCTCTTGGCGGGCGAGATCGAAGGACGCCTCGGCCTGTATCGGCGGCATGAGTCTTTCCACGACGCTTCGACCTCGTCGATCAAGCAGCAGAATTAACGAATGACCGGTCTGAAGAAGCGTTTCCCAGCGTGGGCAGGCTCGCCGCGGCTTGCCGCGGCCTGGCTGGCTCTCTTGCTCTGCGCGGCTGCGCTGCGCGTCGTGGCCGCGTGGAACGATTTTTGGCTGGATGAGATCTGGTCGGTAGCTCTTGCCCGCGAGGTTTCGTCGCCGCTCGACGTGTTCACACTCCATCATGAAAACAATCATTATCTAAATACTCTCTGGCTTCTCGTCCTGCACGGTGCAAACTACCCGCTGCTGTGCCGCCTGCCATCGCTGCTGGCCGCTATCTGCTCGGTGGCCGTCGCCGGTGCCATCGGCTGGCGGCGGAACAGCGCCGCTGGCTTCTGCTGCGCGGTGTTGGTGGCCTTTTCCTACGTCTTCACTTTGGTCAGCACCGAAGCGCGCGGCTACTCGTCGGCAATTCTGTGTGCGCTCTTTTGTTACTGGATGCTGGAAATCTACTTCGCGGGGCCTTCCCGCCGAGTGGCCGCCGCTTATGCAGCCTCGGCCATCCTTGGGCTGGCGTCACACCCCTTCTTCGTCTCTTTTTACCTGGCGGCCATGGTCTGGACGCTCTACCGGGGCACGCATCGCGGCCAGTCGGCCCGGGAGAGAATGGTCCCTTTCATCGAGTTGCACGGCATCCCTTTGGCGGTGTTGGCGGTCTTTTATGTCATCGACCTGCACGACCTGGAGATCGGTGGCGGGACGGACGCCGATTCCATCACCGGCCGTTACTGCGACGCCGCCACCTGGATGCTGGCCGTCCCGTGGGCGGGCCGTGCGGTCCCCAGCGCCCTCGCCTTGGGCGTTCTTGCCCTCGGTGTTTGGCAGCTCCGCCGCGAAGCGTCAAGATCCTTCGTCTTCTTTCCGGCCGTCATCGTTTTCCCTCTCGTGTTCAGCTTGTTACGCGGATCGACCGTGGTGTACGTGCGCCATTTTGCGATCGCCATCACGTTCTGGCTGCTGCTGGCGGGGTTTGTGGCTGCCGAGTTGTATCAGCGCGGCGGATGGGCCAGGCGGGCGAGCGTGGTATCGATCTTGTGCTACCTGGCGGCCAACTCCTGGTACCTCGTCGAACTGTCTCAGTTTGGCCGGGGGCAATATAGCAAGGCGCTCGAGTTCATCGCCCAGCACACCACGAGCCCAGTGGTGCGGGTCGCGGGCGATCATGACACCCGCGTGGGACAGACGCTTATTTTCCACGTCACCGAAAACGCGCACGGCAAACGCTGGCATTACAGCGGCACCGAGAGATGGCCTAAGGAGGGAGTGGAATGGGCCATCCTGCACAAAGAGTCGTTCGACGACCCCTCGCCCCCTTTTCCGGAGGCGACCGACGATTGGGGTAACCAGTACGCCTTCGTTCGTGGGTTCCCGTCCGCCCCTTTATCAGGCTTGCACTGGTTCTTGTATCATCGCCGATAAAAAACCGCCTACTCGGCCTCGTTGACGATGTTCGCAGACGGCAGAGATTTTCGCAGCTCGGCAACTCCCGCGGCGGTAACGCCTGTGCGCTGCAGGTCAATTCGCACCAGCGACTTCAAACCATGCAAGTGAGCAAGGCCGGCGTCGGTGATATGCGTTCCGTACAACGAAAGAAACCTTAGTTTCCTGAGTCCCGCGAGATGCGCCAGGCCCGCATCCGTGATCTTCGTCTCGCCAAGCGAAAGCTCTTCCAAGCGGGTCAAGCTGCTCAAGTGCGAGAGGCCTTCGTCACCCACCTCGGTGTTGAATAGCCAGAGAAACCTGAGGCTGGGCAGGTTCTCGAGCGAGCGAAGGTCTTCATCCGTAACCTGGCTGCGTCCGAGCTTGATCTGCACCACGCTGGCGCTCCAATCGTGTCCCGCGGTGCTCTTGAGCCAGCCCGCAAGCGGTATCTTGCTCCCGTAGGGAACTTCATCTGAATAGACGATCGCCGCGCCAACCTTGTCGAGAGACTGAACCGCGGCGATTTGCCGCTGCGCGGATACGGCCCACCATCCGGCGGTAATGCCAAAAGCCACGACCAACAGTGCCGCGGCACTCAAAAGCCACCGACGCGCGCCCCAGCCGACCGCCTGGCAAACGGTCCCAGGGCCATCGGCTAACTGATCCGTATCTGGGTCGCTCGCATCCGACTCGCCTTCGCCCGGCACCTTATCTTCGTCTTCCGGCTGCATCCTTTAGCGCACCTCATCATCACCGTAGGGTACCATCTCGTCTGCCGTCACCATTTTTCGCAGCACCCGCGGGTCGATCCCTTTTTGAACGAAACGCGCGTGTCCGTCGCACATCAGAAAAAAGCAGCCCTGCGGGTGCCAGCTCCAGGGCTCCTCGTTGGGGCCACAGTTTGTCCGGACCCAGAGGCAGGCAGGAGGCCCACCCGCGGGAATGGCGCTGCCGTTGATCACGTCGGCGATCATCGCAGGCACGCTGTTGGCCTGGCCAGAAATGCCTCCGGCACTGGCGGGCTCGGCCCAGCGATTCATCGCGCGATTGCCGCTGGGCGTCGGATGGTCGCCCGGAGGCAGCCCCTGCGAACTGATCGAGTTCGCAGAGCACCATTGTGAATACGTTACTTCTTGGTTGCCGTTCCACACCTTGGCGCTGCCACCGCTGAAAACGGGATCGCCGAAAGGTGACTTGATGCCCGGAAACAACCCTTCCCAGTTCCTGCCCGTGTCCTCGACAAACGCCGTGGTCAAGCTCATGCCGTCGGTCACCTTGGCGGTTGTCATGCCGCCCAGGACCATCGCGCCCGCTTTGCGGGCCTGCGGGTTTTGTACTCCCGTGGTCGGGTCGATGTCAGTATAGACAGTGGCCATGTAGTCGGTCTGTCCATAGCCGTCGGGGTCGGCTAATCGAAACGGATCGCTGGGGCACAGAAACGTGGGCACGATCAGGCGGGCGGCTACCTGGTTCGCTGGCCAGGCGTAATCGTTGTAGGCGAATTCGGGCTTGTAACCGCTGAACGCGTAGGCTTCTTCGATGTAGGGCAGGACCTGGGTCAGCGTCGACTGTAACTCGAAAACGGTCTTCGGCGGGTTGGCCGTGAAATCGGTCCCTTCTCCGCCAGAAGGTAGGCGGCCACGGGCCTGCTCAAACTGCAGCATGGCCACGCCGAGTTGCTTGAGATTGTTGGCGCACTGGGTGCGGCGGCTCGACTCGCGAACCGCCTGGAGTGCCGGCAGCACCAACGAAATCAACAAGCCCACGATCGAAATGACCACCAGCAATTCAAGCATGGTCACAGCAGCACGCTTGCCCCCAAGCACGCGTTTTCCCATGGCCGAAATCCCTTGCGTCAGCGAATGAACAACCAATATCACGGCTTAGGCGCGGCTCAGCGTAGAACACCCGACCCGTTCGCCGCGACCCTCTGTTGGCTTCGCCCGCCCGGCGGCCACAGCGGTCACTCGTCGTCGCTTTCCGTCGTTTCTGGCTCCTCGACTTCTCCGGTCAACTCAAGATCGATCTGGTTGTCGTCCGACGTCACCGTCTTGATGATGCCGCTCGTGTCCTTATTTTGATACTTCGCCGGTATCGGCAACTGCTCCGGGTAATCTTCCCCTTCCCTCATGCGGGAAACCGAGGAAAGAAAAACCTTGTAATCGCCGGGAGTCGTTCCCGGCTGACCGGCAAAGGCGCGCACTTTGTAGCTGCCGTCCGATTGAACGGCACCATCGGCTTCCATGCCCTTGCCCGCCTCAACGGGCTCAAACCGCACGTAGCCGCCCGTAACCGGCTCGCCGTTCAGCGTCACCGTCCCGTGCACGGGGTACGTCGTGGGAATTTTTGGAGCACTCGGACCGCAACCAATCGCGGCGCTGAACATCGTTGCGCCGCAGAGCACCTGACAGAGTGAAGCACGCGCCCATTTCCGGTTCTTCATCGACATCGTTCCTTATGCGAAAAAACGCTGGGTTCCGCCGGGGCACAAGGCCCCGGCGGAACCCAATTTAGCAACTAGACCGTGGCTACACGAGCCACGATCGCTTTAGTAGCCTTCGAACCCGGAAACGTTCGACGGGCTGACGCGCTCTTGCGAGCTGACGAGGTACCGCAAGACAAGGGGCTGGATGTCTTGCGACAGGAAGTTGACGTGGCCATCCAAGAAGACCACGTTGGCACCCGCGCCGTGCCAGCCGAAGATCTCGTCGTTCGGACCGCAGTGCGTGGAACCGTTCCAACTGCAAGTGGCCGGACCGCCGATCGGCAGCGCGTTGTTGTTGATCGCCCGGTTGAGCGTCGACTTGACGGCCGTGGTGTCGGTGCCGCCGGCGCCGCCGGTGGAGGGGTTGTTGGGCGAACCGCTCACGCCGAAGCCGCTATCCGGCTCGATCCAACGCCAGAAGCAACGCATGCTTTCGCCGTTGGGAATGGTGGCGTTGGCTCCCGCCGCGAACGTAACGGAGTTCGAGGGATCCGTGTAGGCACCCGGCATGAACTCGTTGCGGCCCACGTCTTCGGTGATGGCAATCGTCTTGCTCGTGCCGTCGATCGTGCCCTGCACGGTCGAGCCGGCGGCGTGCAAACCGCCGCTGACGCGGTAGAGCCGGTTATGGAACGTCGCTCCGGTCGGGTCGATATCGACGTAGACCGGGGGACCGTAATCCGTGTAGGCGTAGCCGGCCGAGTCCAAACCGCTCTGCGGACGCATCGGGTTCGTCGGGCAGAGGAAGGTCGGGATAGTCTGCGTGCCGGGGAGCTGAACGTTCGGGTTCACTGCAGCCGGCTGATTCGTGGTGTCGTTGTAGAAGTAGCGGTTGTCGCACGAATCATAGACTTCCTGCTGATCCAGGAACGGCGTGATCCAGAAAAACACCGAGTATCCACCCGGCGTCGACTGGCTGTTGCCCAACGGGGTGGCACCCGCGACGCTGCTGGTCGTGCCGATGTACGTCGCACCGCCGTTGTAGTTGGGGGTGATGTAGACCGGGGTCCCTTGCTTGCCGAGAGCGGCAGGCGCGTCGAACCAGGTATCGGGGCTGATGTTACCCGCGTTGGCGCCCGTGTACGATCCCCAGCCGCCCGCGATGGGGTAGGCAGGCTGCGCGAAGTAGGCCGGAGCCGTGGCGGTCGACAAAGTCGACTTGGCCATGTAGTTCGTGCCTTCGCCGGAGGGCGGGAAGGCCTTGAACTGATCGTTAAACAGGTGCAAACCAAGACCCATCTGCTTCAGATTGTTGGCGCACGTGTTGCGGTTGGCCGACTCACGGGCCTTTTGCACCGCCGGAAGCAACAAGGCGACCAGCAGACCGATGATGGCGATCACCACCAGCAGTTCGACGAGGGTGAAACCCTTCGAACGATTCGTGATTTTCATGACGTTGAACTTTCTCCAAATAGGAAATAGAAAACCAAACGCACTTTTCTCTCGTAGATAGACGCGAGGCACCTGCACAGTGCCGGTGAGCCTTCCTGCTCTCGCCGCCGGCTCCAACCGTGCGGTGGGCATTTCTTGCCGGTCACACCTCCTTCCGCACAATTGTTGCGTGTTTCGCTGTTGTGTTTTTCGCTCTCGCCGGCGGCCTTCTTAGCGGCGGCCTTCCTAGCGGCTTCAACGATGGCAGGATTATGGCGAACGAAGGTTAGTTGTCCAGGATGCGGAGCATTAGAATTAGGTTAAAACAAGCGCCTTGTTACTGAGTTGAGTTTGCTCCCTCATTGCCCGCTTCAACGGGGTTTGCCGCGTCGATGTTGCCGGTGGCTTCGCCGCCTTCCGGTTCGTCGCCACCCGCACCCTCTTCAGTCGCCGCTTTCGTCGCCACTTTGCTTTTTCGCGGCTTCATCAACTTGACCATTTGCTCGCCGTCAAGCTCCCATTCTTTGTATTCATTTTGAGTCCAGATGAAGGGCACGTCGTAGGATGTTTGCCCGGCGCCGCCAATCCTGGCCGTGGTTACGACATCCATGATCGGTTCCGACTTCTCGTAGCGTTTCAGCTTCTTCTTGAACTCGACGACCTTCGACTGAATCTCCTCAGGGACGACATCGTTCCATTCGTCGGGGCGGTTTTTGTCGTACCACTGCCCAAGCTTCCGCTGCGTACCGCCTAGGGCCAAACGCTTCAGGGTGCTCCAGTCGCCGCGACCGAAGGACGACGCCGCCAACTCTGCCCGAGCGTCGAGTTCGGTGGGAAGGGGCTCGGAGGGGCCAAAAAGCTTCATCAATCCGTAGACGACGACCAAGGCGAGCACGCCCACCACACCCCACTTGGCACCCGCGGGCAGCTTTGCGAATCGTTGCTCCACCCAGGTCGGCTCATCGACGACGGGTGGCGCCGTCTCAACCGGCGGAGCTTCAGCGGGTCGCTCTCCTCCCACCGTGCCGTCTCGCGTCACGTGAAAGACCTGGTTGCACTGCTTGCAGTGGAACGTTTGATTGAGCCGCGAGATCTTGACTTTGCCTTGAAACCCGCAATTGGGACACTCGATAGGCAAATACTGATAGATCCCCTTTTCGCCAGGGCTTTTCGGGTTGGGCGTGGGCGATGGATCAGGCAAATTCGCACCCGCAAGGAGTAGTTCAGGAAGCGCGCACGCCGAACCGGGGCAACAATGATGCGCGTGGCGCATACCGAGGGCATGGGACCCGGCAAACGGGCTTAACCTAAGCCACGACTGTTAGGGTGCTGCTTGGCCAGCGTTAGAAAATCGTGAGCGCGAGCGACGCCCCGCGAACAACTATCTCGCCAGTTGGCAAGCGGATAGAATCAGCAAAAGGTTTCACGTTCCATACCCGATCAACCCCGACCGGTGCCATCCTCCCGGCGAAGAAGGGGAAGGAAGAGCGAGGATTTCTCAGTCGCAGGCGTCCTGCAGCGCTTCGAGGCGTAGCAGCCTTTTGGTGGCCCTGTGCCTCTTTCTAGGTACCTGCACGGTCTACCGCGGAGTGGCCGAACACGGGTTCTCGTCGTTTGATGACGGCGACTACGTCACTCACAATCGGCATGTTCAAGCAGGCTTGACGCGCGAGAGCATCGTCTGGGCCCTGACCTCGTTCGACGCGGCCAATTGGTTCCCGCTGACATGGCTCTCCTTAGAGCTCGATGCCCAGCTTTACGGCGCGAATCCCGGCGCTTTTCACCTGACGAACGTGGTGCTGCATTCCCTGTCCGGGGCATTGCTGTTCTTGATCTGGTGGCGCTTCACCGGCGCCGTCTGGCGCAGTGCCCTCGTGGCAGGGCTGTTTCTGCTACATCCGCTCCGCGTCGAATCGGTAGCCTGGGTTTCGGAGCGCAAGGACGTGCTGAGCGCCCTGTTTTGGATGCTGACGTTGGCGGCTTACGGCAACTACGTCCGGTCTCCAAGCCGCATGCGTTACGCACTACTGGCCGCCGCCTTTGGCTTGGGTCTTTGTGCCAAGCAGATGCTCGTGACGTTGCCCCTTGTCTTATTTCTCCTGGACTGGTGGCCTCTGGCCCGCACCGCGACGGCGGCGCCCCGTAACCGAAGCGATTCCAACCCGGTCCTGTTTCTCCTCGTGGAAAAGTTGCCGCTGGTGATGCTGGCCCTCCTGTCTGCCGTGGCGACCGTTCTCGCCCAACGGGGCGGAAACGCCGTGATTGCCGTCGTGAAATTGCCGCTCGACCTCCGCCTGGCGAATGCCCTGGTGAGCACCGCGGTGTACCTCAAGAAAACGGTGTGGCCGGTCGATCTGGCCGCCTTTTATCCCTATCCGACCGAAGGCTTGCCCTGGTGGCAACTCGCTCTGGCGGGACTGACTGCGGCTGGCGTGACCGCCCTGGCCGTTTACCAGCGGCGTCGACGGCCCTACCTGTTGGTCGGATGGATGTGGTACCTGATCACCCTCTTGCCCGTCTGCGGCGTAATACAAGTCGGCGGGCAAGCTATGGCCGACCGCTACACCTATCTGCCGAGCATCGGTCTTTACGTCATCTTTGCCTGGGGGCTGGGTGAGTGGGCCTCGACCCCGGTACGGCAGCGACTGGCCGTCGCCTTATCCGCAGCTTTGCTCTGCGGTTCGACCGTGTTGACCGAGCGCCAGTTAGAGAGGTGGGGCGACGGGATCTCACTATGGCAGCACACCATTTCCGTCACCGGGCCCAATCCGGTCGCAGAGTCGATCTTGGCTTCAGAATTCATCGGCGCGGGGCGCGCTGACGACGCCTTGCCGCACTTGAAAAGGTCCCTGGAACTACGCCCGGGGTGGCCAAACGCCCTGTACAATCTGGGCATCGCGCTGGCGCAACTGGGGCGCTTTGACGAGGCGGAGAGCGCGCTGCGCGAGGCGGTAGCGAACAAGCCGCTCTTCGCCACCGCGCATTACGAATTGGGCAAGGTCTACTTAAGGCAACAGCGATTACCCGAAGCACAGCACGAGTTTCTGCACGCCATTGAAACGGCCCCGGAACTCGTCGCTGCCCACGACGACCTGGGCGAAGCCCTCGAGAGGCAAGGCAAACTAGAGGCCGCGACCGACGCCTACGCTGAAGCGGTGCGTCTGGCACCCGACAACGTCGAATACCGTCTGAATCTGGCGTTCGTGCTGGACCTGGCGGGGCAAACCGCGCAAGCCCAGCAGCAGTTCGACATTTCCAGCCGCCTCGTTCCCGACTGGCCGCTGCGGGCACGAGCGGCGGCATGGGCGTTGGCAACCGATCCCGAGCCGAACCGACGCGACGGCTTTCTGGCGATCCGTTACGCCCGGCAGGCAAGCCGCGCCGCAGACGGGCGAGACCCGTTGTTTTTGGATGTTCTGGCGGCCGCCTACGCCGAAGCGCACCGATACGATGATGCGGCCGCGGCGGCGCGCAAAGCCCTTGATCTAGCGCGAGAGGCCCAAAACGAGCCGCTGAAGGAGGCCATTGCCGCGAGGCTGGCCCAGTACGAGCATCAGCAACCTTATCGCAGCGACGCCAGGTGACGGATAGCCCGGATTATTCACCGGCCCCGTAGGCTTGCGCGCCGACTGCGCCGACACTAACCCGAAGCGTGAGCGAGGGAAGTTGCGTCGTGCTCCTCGCTGACGCTTCGCGCTTGGTGGGGGCCGAATAATCCCGGATAGGCGAGGTCGAAGCGGCTAGACCTTAATTCCTTCGGGAGGCTGCGACAACAGCTCGTATTTGTTGATCTCCCAGCTCCACTCCAACCTCAACTTGTCGAGGCGGGCAATGACGGTCACTCTGACGAAGAACGATACATCCTCGCCGTTCTGGCGCGCGGTAACCGAGTAGAGGTCGACCAGGGTCTGCTTTTCTTCGTCGATCTGCATCGTCACGTTCCCCACGTAGCGAACGTGGGCCCGCTTGCCCAACTCCAGCAACGCGCTTACGGCGGGATTTTCGGCAAACCGAGTCAATGTTTTTTGGCCCGACAAGTCGGCGTAGGCCGCGTCAGGATTGACCCCCTCGGTAACCCGCATCCATTTAGGAAGGGTGCACTGAAGTCCGAGTGAAGTTTGACCATTGCGCAGTGCGGTAAACCAGGCGCTGGCGAGTTGAATGGACTGGTAGCGGTCAGCGCGCTCCTTCAAAAAAGGAAGGGCAGGCGCCGACAGTCCGAAAATCAGGGCCAAAGCCAGACCCGCCAGTGCCAGGCGGCGCCCCGCAAGCTCAGGTGACAGGTCGTGAATCGACCGCAGGGCTTTCCAATTGATACCAATGGCCGCAATGGGAATAAACAAGAAAGCCGTGTGCACCAAAGCCAGGATGCTCAATGCTCCGGTCAGGAGTCCCGCGATCGCGAAACCGCTGATCGGCCTGTATCCGCTGGCGGGGTCACCAAGGGTGCGCAAGTCTTCTTCGATCAGAGCACTCATCGTTCGTCCAACGATTGCCAGGTTCGGGAAAGAACCCTATTATCGACATGGCCGCCTCGGACGGAAGACCGCTCATCCATTCCTAACAATTCCCGCGTTCGCAGTCCGACGCTGCAAGTGCCGGCTGAATTTGCGAATCGAAATCGAACGGCTACCAGCGCTTCTGTCACGCTACCATGGAAACGCTCTGTACGCATTGTCACCATGACTGCTGGGTGGAAGACGATCTGGCGGGTGAGGTGGTGACTTGCCCCTGGTGCGACCAGAGTTTCACCGCCGCTGAACCGCCCGAACGTTTGCTTTCGTTGGCATCGCTCGTCGAGTCCCTGTTGAGCGAGACGAAGCCGGCTGTTGACGGGACCGCTGGCGAAAGCGCCGTTGCAACGCCGCCAGATACGAGCGTTCCACACAGATCGCGTCGTCGCTTCGCTGGGAGTAAAAAGTCAAAGCGATCCTTCAAGCTATGGTTCCGCTTAGCAGCCGGTTGCCTGGTTGTGGCCGGGGCCGGTGTCGTGCTCTCGACGTTGGCCAGGTATTTGGAAGATTCCGCGGAGGCGCCGACTTCCGCAAACTATGTTGAGTGGCGCGCCGATCCTTTTCTCGTCACCGAACTCGGCGACTGGAAGAACTTCGATCACTTCAAGTTCCGGCCGCCGAAATCGATGAGTCTGCTCAGCGTGCTGCCCGACCCCGGCTGGCTTCCGCGCGAGGGCCATTTCACGGGCCTGCGATTTCAAGGCTCGCAGGGCGATCGTGCTGAGTTGTACTGCACGGTGGTGACCTTTCCGGAGGCCGCCCCGTTGACGGGGGGGCTTGAGCAGGGGCTGGACCGATTTTACGATTGGCTCGGCTATCGTGCCGCCGTTGTTGACTTGTCGCGCGGAAAGCCGGAATTGGGCCTGCTCAACGGGCAAAACTGCCTGCGGGCGGCGTTCGCGTGTGGCGTCCGGAAGCGCCGCACGGTGCGAGGCGACAAGAGGGAGGGCGTCGTCTATGTATTGTTGGACGGAGGTCGTCAGGTGACGTTCTATGGGCTCTGCGATCCCGCCCTACGAGACGAGTTCGATTTGATCGGAGCCTCGTTGCTCACCTGGCAGGAACAATGACCGAGCCAGCGACCGTTGAAGCTCGTCGGAGCGACGGCGACGCGCCTCGCGATTTTCGTGTCCTGCTCGCGGCCGCGTTACTCTTGGCGGCGGGCGTGGCTTCTTATTCCAATAGCTTGCACGGCCCGTTCGTATTCGACGACATTCCGGCGATCGTCGAGAATGCGACGATACGTCGCCTTTGGCCGCTTTCGATCGCCTTGTCCCCGCCGCGGAACACGACCGTTGCCGGCCGACCGCTGGTGAACCTGACCCTGGCTTTTAACCACGGCCGCGCAGGGACCAAGGTGGAGGGATATCACGCCTTTAATCTTGGCACCCACCTCGTGGCGGCTCTCGTCTTGTTTGGCCTGGTGCGCAGAACGGCGGCACTAACGTGGGTTGATTCACATGCACCGCTCGCGATTGGCTTCGCGGCAGCTCTGCTGTGGTTGGTGCATCCGCTGCAGACCGAGGCGGTGACCTACGTAGTACAACGGGCTGAGTCGCTCTGCGGACTTTTTTACCTCTTGACGCTCTACTGCCTTGTACGCGGCGCCACAGGACGGCGGCCGGTTGCCTGGTACGTCGGCGCGACGCTGGCGTGCTGGTTGGGCATGGCTACAAAGGAGGTCATGGTTACGGCCCCCGTCGTGGCGTTGCTCTACGATCGCGCGTTTCTTTCCTGCTCGTTCCGCCAGGCGCTTCAGAATCGCAAATGGCTGTACGTCGGGCTGGCAGCTAGTTGGCTGCTGTTGGCCTACCTGGTAACGGGAACCGGTGGCCGAAGTGGTTCAGCCGGATTCGCCCACGCGATTACCCCCGCACAGTACGCGCTCACTCAGGCGGGCGCTATCCTGCACTACCTTCGGCTCTCGGCCTGGCCACACCCGCTGGTGTTCGACTACGGATTCGCGACGGCGTCAGGTTTCCGTGAGGCGTGGCCTCAAGTCGCGACGGTTGTTGCCCTTTTGCTCTTGCTCCTCTATGCCTTTTACACCCGCCCCAGAGTTGGATTCTTAGGGGTTGCCTTTTTTCTGGTCCTGTCACCAAGCTCGAGTTTTGTGCCCATCATCACTCAAACGATAGCTGAACACCGGATGTATCTTCCGCTGGCGGCAATCACAGCCGGGACGGCCGCCTTCGCCTATGCGGGGTTGCGGGTGCTTTCTCGGATCGACGCGCCCTCAGCGCCACGCTATGCGCTGCTGCCTACCTACCTCGTTGTCGTCGGCGGGGTGGCCGCACTCTTCGCCTGGCAAACCTGGCGCCGCAATGGCGACTATCGTTCCGAGGCGTCGATCTGGGCCGATACCGCGGCCAAGGCACCTACCAACCCGCGCGCCTGGGTGAATTTGGCCCGCACCAACTTTAACAGCGGGAACCGTGCCGAGGCTTTGGAGCTACTCGATCGCGCCGTCGAGATCGCCCCCGATTACGCTGATGCCCGATATAACCGAGGCATCGGCCGTCAATCGCTGGGAATGCTGGACGAATCGCTGGAAGACTTCGACCGCGCCATTGAACAAGATCCGGGTGTGGCAACGTACTATTTCTACCGGGCGATGGCCCGGCGCGCGCGTGGCCGTCTTTCAGAAGCGTTGGAAGATTATGATACCGTCGTGAGATTGCAACCGGGGTTTGCCGCCGCCTACTGCAACCGGGCAAGTATCTATGTGGCATTGAACGATGCCCCGCGCGCACTGGCCGACTACGGTCGTGCGATCGAGCTCGACCCGAATCTGGTGCAGGCCTACGGTAATCGCGCAGCGGTGTTGGCCCAGATGGGCGACGTGAGGGGCGCGATTGAAGACTGTAGTGAAGCGATCGCCAGGGCGCCGCAACAGCGCGATCTGTATCAGAAGCGCGCGGCTTTGTTCTGCCTCGCCCAACGCAACGATCTGGCGAAGCAAGACCTGCAGGCATTTCGAGAACTGGGCGGCGTGCCTGATCCGGAATTGCTTCGCAAATTGGCTGGTGGCGAATGAGGGGGCCCTCAAATCTGGCCCGGCGTGTTTGGGCGCGGGCTCCGCGCTGCGTTATCTCGGTCGTCCTGGCCATAACGACGATCGCGCTTTTTTGGCGGGTGGCCACTTGCGGCTTTATTCAATACGACGATCCGCTTTATGTCACCGACAACTACCACGTGCTTAAGGGGCTGACCTGGGAGAACGTCCGTTGGGCCCTGGGCAGCATGCACGATGGTAACTGGATACCTTTGGTGTGGCTTTCTTACGAGCTGGATGTCACCCTCTTCGGACTCGACCCGGCCGGGTACCACGTCCACAACCTGATCCTGCACGTCGCCAACACCATCCTTCTGTTCTGGACGTTCACATACATGACCCAGGAGAAATGGCCTAGCGCTGCCGTCGCGTTGCTGTTCGCCATCCATCCTTTGCACGTTGAATCGGTGGCCTGGATTGCCGAGCGAAAAGACGTTCTCAGCACACTGTTTTGGATAGTGACGCTCCTCGCCTACGCTCACTACGCAAGGCAGCCTTCATTCGGTCGTTACGTGGCTGTGGTCGTTGCTTTCGCTTTGGGGCTTGTCTCAAAGTCGATGCTTGTCACGGTTCCCTGCGTGCTGCTGTTGCTGGATTTTTGGCCCCTTAGAAGATTTTCTCTAACGGCCAACCACGGGCAAACGCAGACGAGCACCGCCGGCGAGCGACGTTATGCTGGGGCTTCAATACTGCGCTTGATCGCAGAAAAGATGCCTCTGCTTGCACTCAGCGCGGTTTGCAGCATGCTTACGGTGATTGCTCAATCGAAGATAGGGGCGGTGGCCTCGGTAGAGAATACAACCTGGAAGAACCGGTTGATGAACGTCGGCGAAGGCTATGCCACTTATCTGTGGAGAACGGTCTATCCGTTGGACCTGACTTGCTTCTACCCGATTCGACTGGGGCATCAATCTCTCTCGGCGGCGATTGTTGGCGCTGCAGTGATCACGCTGCTGACCCTCTTGATTGTCAGCCGCACCAGGCACCAGCCGTACCTGGTCGTGGGCTGGTTCTGGTTCCTCGGCACCCTCGTGCCGGTGATCGGTTTGGTGCAGGTGGGCGCTCAGTCGACCGCCGACCGATATACCTACGTGCCCTTGATCGGCATCTTTATGGCGCTGGCCTGGGGAATGGCCGATCTCATTCGATTGCGGCGACTATCTTCGCGGCTGACCCTGATCCTGTGCACGGCCGCGACCCTATCGCTGGGCGCCTGCACCTGGAACCAGGTCGGCTACTGGCACGACGACGTTACACTCTGGCGACACGCCGTCGAGGTTACAGGGCCGAACCGAGAGTCCTTTGCCAACTTGGGCCAGGCGCTGATGTCCGCAGGCAAGGTGGAAGAAGCCCTTCCCTACCTCGTCGAGCTGACCAAACGGAGCCCTTCTCTTGCCTGGGGCCACAACAACCTCGGACTGGCTTATCTTTACCTGGGACGATATGACGAAAGCCTGGCGGCAATCAAAACCGCGTTGCGACTCGATCCCGAGGACGCGGTGACGCATCACAGTTATGGTCGCCTCTTGGCGGCACAAGGCGACCTTCCAGAAGCGAAGGCGGAGTTCGAAAAGGCGCTGGAGATTAATCCGAATTCGTGGCGATCCCACATGGAGCTCGCAGACTTGCTCGAACGGCAAGGCGCGCACGACGAAGCGAACGGGCACGTTCTGGCGGCCGAAAAAATCGATCGCTGGAGTGCGAGGCAGTTTATACGATACGACGACTGGCAGTCGAAGATTCGAGTCAATCAGCGAGACAACGCAAGCTCACAGTCCCTTTCGACTGGTCGTCAACCCTAGCGGCCGCCTACTGAACGTGCTTAGGGGCCCCTGCCGCTTAAGTCTGACGCTTCGTGGGTCCGTTGCCACAGCTCATAATCGCGCCCCGCGAAAATCTCATGGTAGCCGAGTTGCTCCAGGTAGCGTCGCCGGCCGGCGACGATCTGGCGGCGATGCTCTTCGCCGGCATGTCCGTCCAACCATAGCGGCGGCGGCGTAATGACGTATTCGGCCTGGTAACGGCGCAGCAGTTCGGGCACCTGCGAAATCTTCGGCAACTCCTGTTCCTGCGTCAGCCTGACTCGCCGCACGCTTTCGAGCATCTCAGGAGCGATCGTCGGTTTCTGGCCGACGAAATAACGGAGCTTGCGAAGATCGCCGGCATACGGTCCCGCGTAGGCCACTTGCAGCAACAAGAATTGCTCGGTGGCCTCGGGAAAACGCGGGTCGAGCCCTTTGCCGGGCAAATAGAACTCTCGCGAAGTGACATAGGTGATTCGCGAAGTCATCGGGGTAAGGAACGAGGCAACCTCTTCTCCGCACAAAACGGGATGACGTTCCAGGTCGGGGTCGCCAGTCAGGCGGTCGAGAACTGCGAGCAGATCGGGCGGCACCTTGCCAAGACTTGGCGTGAGCCGAGGCACCATGTAGGGACCATTGCTGTTGCCTGTTCCCCACACGTAGACGCCGGGCAGTGCCGCCAGCAGGCCGATCTCGGCTGCCACGACGGCCAGGGGCAGGTGGCGCCAGGCATGGTGATTTCTTCGGGCGACTATCTTCTGCGCCAGCCGACCTGAGAGGGCAAATCCCGAGCCGAGCCCCACCCCCACGGGCAGCAACCAGAACAACCGATGATAGACGTCTTTGGACGTGACATAGGTCGCTACGGGAAAGCTCAATAGTGGATTGGCGAACGTCAGCAGCAGTACTGCCGGAAAGACAACGGTGTAGGCGAGGCGGCGGTAATCGGCCAGCAGCAGTCCAATAACGGGCAGAAGGAAGAGCCACAGCATATCGGCGCAGCCGTCACCGGCATTGCTTTCAGCGAGGTTCATAAACCAGACGTAGCAAGAGCGGCCGATCGAGGCGAGCGGCGTTGGCGGGGCACCGGAGTGACCAATAGCCTCGCCTCCGCGTAGCCCCACAATCAGCGCCGCCGCAGCAAACACCATCGGAGCACAAGAGGCCATGGCGCAGAACAGAAACTTTGCCTTTCCCTGCGGCACCGCGGGCAGCAGCGCGATCGCCAGGCAGCCGATAAGGGCCACGTCCAGAAAGACAGCGGTTGTGCTGAAACCCAGGCCGGCCAAAACGCTGGCCGCAAGCGATGCCCAGGAGGCGAATGTCTGCCGTTGCGAAAAACGCAGCACGAACGTCGCCGTAAAGGGCAGGGCCAGATGGAGCAACACCGACTTACCCTGCCAGATGCGGACCAGGAAATGATTCGCCCCGCCGAACGGCCCGCAAATCCCGAATAGAAAATAGGCCGAAAGCCCGACCAACGACAACGAAACCCAGCGGCCAGGCAGGATCTCGCCGAAGAGCGCCAGGTAGCCCGAGTAACAGGCGAGCACGAGCACTCCCGGCAACAAGCTGTGCAACAATGTCTGTGGGTCGGCGCCGGTCAGATGGCAAAGGACACTTCCCCATAGCTCCCAGCAAAGCACGCGGTGCGTCAAGTTGAGTCCAGCCGGATCGCGGCTCACGGGATGTCGCGCGTTAAGGGCCGGAGTCTCCTGGTAGTCCCGCACGGCCGCCAGGTAGAAAAAATCGTCCCAGTCTGGACGAAACATCAGGCTGCTGGCGACCGCCTGGCCGACGATCAGTGCGACCGCAACCACGGTCCATAGCCGCGGGGCCGGCTGCTTATCTTCGGCATCGAAAGCGACCAGCGCACGCAGCCGCCGGCTGAGCAGGAGCGCCGAGATACCTCCTAAAGCCAGCAAGCAGGGCGAGAACAAAAGGATGGCCGCTTGGACTTCGCGCTCTCGCCCCGCCCAAAGGTAGAGACAAATTGATGCTGCGAGGCCGTAGACGGCTGCCAGGCCAAACACCCACCGTCTACCGCTCGACCCGAGACTAAGTTCCTCGCCGGATGGCAGCGGCTTGCCGGCCGTGTTCGGCTGCGCTGGTGGTGGGGATTGGCTGCCTTTCCGATACCGGTCTAGACTCCAGCCAAGGAGCGCGTAAGCTGGCCACACGACATAAATCGTCTTCAGCAGGGTGCCGAAGCTTCCGCCCCACCACAAAAACGGCCCGCTCAGCAAGCTAAAAAGGGCAAACGACCAAACGAATGCAAGTCCCAGGCGTATGGTCCAGGCAAGTCCTTCCTGCCGGTGCAGCCAGCTCGTCCACCAAAAACCGGGAAGAACAAAAGCCGCGAGGCTGGGCACGATCAAGAGCAGAGGCGTCACAGCGTCAGTTTCCGGCCTTCCACGAGCCACGAAAAGGCTCTTCATCGGTTTCTAACCGATGTATAACAGATGCCAAAGAGAGCTGGCTTACCCTTTGAGAATCTTGCATGCTCGATCGCCGTTCAACGCAGCTCACCCCAACGCGCCAACGTCCGCACTGGGCTTTCGGGGGCGACGTGTACATCATGGCGGCGAGCCTCTGTGCGAGCAACCGCAAAGCATTGCCAGGCAGACCGTTGCCGGACGAGATCGCTCGCTCAAAATCTCGTTTTGTGAACCACCCGTGACGACCGCCGCCCAGCAGGCCGGCCCGCGGCCAACGATCTCCGTCGCTTTGTGTACCTACAACGGCGAGAGGTTCCTCTCCCAGCAGCTTGCCTCCCTCGCAGGGCAAAGCTGTAAGCCGGATGAGCTGGTCGTCGTCGACGATGGCTCAACCGACGCCAGCCTCGCCATTCTTCGCGACTTCGCCGATGCTGCTCCGTTTCAGGTCATGCTGCATTCCTTGCAGCAAAACGTCGGTTCGCGCGACGCCTTCTCGCAGTGCATCGCAGCCTGCCGGGGCGACTTGATCTTTCTCTGCGACCAGGACGATGTCTGGTTGCCCGATAAGCTGGAGCGGCTGTCGAACGCGCTGGCCAGCGAGCCCGACGCCGCCTTCGCCTTTAGTGACGCCCTGCTCGTCGACGACAGCCTGCAACCGTTACCTGGCAGCCTATGGCAGCGCGTCGGGCTGAGGTCGAAATGGCAGTCCGCTTTTTGCCGGGGGCGGGGTTTTGAGTTGCTGTTGAAGCGGCCGCTTGTAACCGGGGCGACGATGGCGTTTCGCTCCCATCATCGACCTCTTCTCTTGCCCATACCGCAAGGCTGGGTGCATGACGCGTGGATCTCGCTCTTGCTGTCCGCCGTGTCTCGGGGCCTTGCCGTTCCACGCCGCCTGCTGAAGTATCGGCTTCACTCTGATCAGCAGATCGGCGTCGAACCACGAACCTGGCGAGAACGTGCCCGACGCGCGATGAGTCGGACGGCCGACGACTATCGGACCGTGGCACTCGGCGCGCTGGCGGCCGCCGAGCGGCTGGAATCGTTCGCGGGCGTCGGGGCCCCACGTATTGCCGCGCTTCGCCGCAAGGCGAAACACTTCGATCGCCGTGCGGAATGCGTCGCCAGCGGACCGCGCGGCTGGCCCTCGGTCGCAGGTGAATTGCTCCGCGGCAACTATCACCGGTTTTCGCTCGGCTTTACCTCGGCGGGGAAGGACTGTCTGTCAACTTTCCTTTAGCGCCGCGCGGAGCTCGGCCAGCAACTTACGAGTGCCATCCAACACCATCGGCGTCGTCTGACGGACCGGGTATCGCCAGCATCGATATCGCGCGTGCAACGCGGCCAGCCCCGGCGTGGTCCGTCTGCCAAGCAGCCTATTCAGGTCCCCTTCCAGACGCAAGAAATGCGACGCAAGCTGGCGTTCCCCGTGCCGGAATAGCGCGCCGCTCAAACAGATCACGTTGAGCCTCATGGCCGCAGCGGCCGTCTTCAGCAGGTGGGGCCGCTCGCATGAGTCTACGCAGCCGTCTCCCCGAACCAGCGCCGCGTAGCCAGACAACTGCACGGCGATCGCTCCCGAGAGCATGCGGACCGTATCGGTGCTCATCGACCTCGTCTGCTTGCGGTAATAGGCCCCGATTCGCGGAACGACCTCCGCCTCGACGCCCAGCAACGCCAGTCGCAGCCAGAGCGCCCAGTCTTCGCAGCCGTAAAGCGCTTCGTCGAAGCCGTGCGCCTCGACGACGTCACTCCGCCGCGAAAGAAAACAGTGAATGGGCGCCAGGTTGTCTCTCAACAGATCGGGCAGCATCTGCACCGTTGCACGGGGCATTTGTCGCGCGTAAGCATCGGCGTCGGGATGGGTCGTAAAGCTGCACGACCCCATCAGGGCTAGACGCTTCTCGCCACGCGCGGCCGACGTGAGCCAGGCCAACGCCTCACGGTGGATGAGGTCGTCTGCGTCCAAGAAGAACACGTATTCTCCCTGGCAATCGCGCAACCCGGCATTGCGCGCCGACGACATACCCTGGTTTGCCTGTCTGATCACGCGGACGCGAGAATCGGCGGCCTGAAACCGCGTCGCCACCTCAAACGAAGCGTCCGTCGAGCCATCGTCGACCACGATGCATTCCCACGCAGGCCAGGTTTGTGCGCGGATACTCTCCAGGCTCTCGGCGAGGAAGGATCCGTGGTTGTAACAGGGTACGATGATGGAAACGACCGACATCTTTCGACCGTGGTTGTTTTGAACCACAGGGCAGGGGACGCCCGCCCCACAATGCGGTTCGCGAATAGGCTAAATCACCTCGAACCAGTAGCAACCGCCGTAAAGACGCGCGTCGGACGCGGTTTCTGCACCAAACACCTCGCGCATCGCGTGGGGATGCCGGCGCGACAGCCAATGGCAGGCGAATGCCGTACGGTACCGCGGCGAGTGCGACAACAGCGCATGCAGCAGGTACTGCTCCGTGTAGCACAGGTGGTCGACGTTGTTCGGATAGTCATAGGGCAGATAGACATCGTGGACGTGAATTAACACGCCTGGCGGCAAACGTGGAATAAGCTGACAGTACAAATAGGGAAGATCGCCTCGCGTGCGACACACATGCGAAGAGTCGATAAACAACACATCTCCCCTAGCCCAGTCTCGTTCGGTAAGGCGCGACCGCTCAACGGGAAGCCGAAGACATTCGTCGGCGCTTTGCATCACGTCGGTTCGGGGCGCGGGATCGACGACGGTGATCTGCGTTTGCAAGCCGGCGTGACGGACCGCTGCTCGAGCGATTAGCGTACTGAAGCCCGCCCCGACTTCGACGATGCGGCGAGGTTGCCGCTCCTGGATCATCGCGGCGTAGACCTCAGCATCCGGCGTATTGTACCAGCCGTTTGTCAGGCTTGACTGCCCGAGACGCTGAGTATTAATGGCCGGATCGTTCCGCAGCAGGCTAAACATCTCCTTGAACGGCGCAGCTTTCCAGCGATCCAATTGCTCAAGTTGATCTCTCTCGTGGAGATCGATCCCTTGGCACCCGATTTCGCCCACCGGAACCCAGGCTTGATCGTCGCGCACTGAGGGCGCTGCGGGCACGATGTGCGACGAGGCATACAGCCCCAGCCGAAGAGCTTCGCCGGGCTTTCCGGGCAACCTGCGCACGACGTGATCGCGAATATCCCTAAGCCTTCGCAACATAGCTCGCGGCCTCGCCAGTTAACAGTCGTAAGACGTCGGCGAACTGCTGCCCGCAGCGTTCGGGATCGTGGTAGCTGGCAACATAATCGCAAGCCCGCCGGCCGATCGCGGCGCGTTCGCCATCGTCGTGCCAGAGCCGGCGAACCTCGGCCGCCATTTTTTCGGCGTCTCCGCCGCATTCCACGCCGCAGCCGTGCCGGCTGAGAAAGCCGTCCGGATCGACTTCCCAGGATACGACCGGCACGCCGAGAGACGCGGCCTGCAAGAAGGCGTTCGGGAATCCCTCCATCGACGCGCCGTCAGGCAGCCGTGCCGAAGTGTTGGCCAGGAGCCTGGCCGATCTGAAATAGGCGCCCATCTCTGCGGGTGGGACGCGTGCAACCAGGTCGATATTCGCAGGTTTTTCGGCTTTCAGGCGTTCCCAAACACCCGGAGCGTCTGGGTTCAGGATAACTCGGAACGGAATGTCGGGGCATCTCGTTGCAACCTCCCAGAGCCGATCGGGGCGTTTTTGCACCAACTCCGCGCGACCCACCCATAGCACGGCTGGGTCCCCGATAGCGAGACTCCCTTCAACCGGCAAAACGGGATTGCGGATGAGGCGCACTGCACGGTTGCACCGACTGCGCATCAACGACTGCTGAGTCTCACTTTGGGCGATGATTTCTGTGGCGCTCTTCAGGCTCGCCAAGACCCGTCGAGATCTTCCAACGTCAAGTGGAGCGTCGAAGTTGTCCGTCCCCAAATCTCCGAGAATCTGTGCGTCGCCAGTGATGCACAGCACCGTCGGAATTCCCGCACGTCGGCAGGTTGCTATCAGGTCCGCTGAGTCGGGAGTCGCTCCGAAACAGACGACCACATCGGGCGTGTTATCCGAGAGCAAACGAGCGAAGTTCTGCTCAGCCTGTGAATTGTGCACGCCTCTCCATAACCGGTCGGCGACCAGCCAGGGGAGCGACTTCGAGAGTTCAAAGGCCGAGACGTGCAAGGGGGTGTTGCCAAGTTGCGTCCGTGCCGCCCGATACTGCCGGTAGGCGGCGTGCACGCGCCGCCGCCACGGCTCGCTCCACACTCGAATGGCTACGCCATCGAGTTCGTCCACGGCGGCCTGCCCGAAGTCGCCGACGACGAAGGTTACGTGAAAATCGTCCGATTTCGCCAGGCGTCGCGCGAATTCCCACGCGCGTAGGTCGGCGCCCCCCATCGCGCAAACCGGCGTCCCGCTTAGCAGCGCAGCAACGTTCGTTCGATAGAAACAGACGCGACACGTCATTCATTTCGTCCTGTGGCGGCAGCCAGCGCCAGGCTCGTGACGCAAGAGCCGAGTTTCGTCGGCCAGGGCAGTTCGCCCAAAGGCAGCACCGAAAACTCGGCCCCCTCGTTCAAAAGCCGTTGTAGCCCCAGGAACACCCCTGGAACGACCGCGTTGTTTGACCACAGCGGCGAAAGGTTTGGAAAGTAGTCGTGGAGCAGTATCAAGCCACCGGGGGCGAGCCGTCGCAACGCGGCCGGAAACTCCTGATAAACCGTCGGCGCCGAATGGTCGCCGTCGAGAAAAATGAAGTCGAACGCGGCCGTGTCGCATCGCGAGGTCAAGAATTCCAGCGAGGGGCAAACGGCAAAATCAACAACGTCGCGACACCGGGCAAGTTCCAGCATCCGTGCTGGCGAGTAGCTCGCTCCGGCTTGCATCCACGGCTGCTCTGTTTCATCGTTGACGTCCCGGATATCCACGGAGACAAGCGCGGGCGTGAACGTGTTGTCGAGGTTTCTGATCCGGTTGAGCGCCAGAGCGGCGCTCAATGTCGAGCATCCGATGTGAGTACCAATCTCTAATACGCGAGACGGCCTTAAATAGCGGATCAAGTAGTAGATCGCTCGCTGGTCACCCGGATTGACGCCCCCCGTGAATTCGGGCAACTCCAGCGTACCCAACGTACGCTCGACGTCCCGCCATTCTGCATCGATCGCGTGGTTCTTGAACATTTCCCCAATCTGCAGCCTCGTCAGGCTCCGTAGGGCCGTAACGTCGCATGCGACGCTGCGCAAATCGCTTAGCCTCTGAAACTCGCGAAGCAGATCGCTGCCGCGTTGCCGTTCCGCACGGCGCCGGCTCCAACGTCCGGGAAGCAGCATCAGCCCCAGGTCGTTCAAATACTCTCTCAACTCGGGCACTTGAGTCCTCGTCCGGGCCAAATCCAGGGGCAGCGGTCAGGAAAACGAAACGTGGGGGTTCTGCTCTCGCCAGAGCGCGAGAATGAGCAGCAGCCACAGGGGCGTCCCCCCGTGGCCAGCGCCGTCGAAGCGTGCCACCCGGCGGCGCAACTCGTCGAGATCGAACCACTCCCGCAAACGCGAGTGTTCGGCCGTCACGAGGTCGTCGAACAATTCGCGAACCACCGTCCCACGCCGCAGCCAGCGGTCTTCCGGAATGCCGAAGCCCATTTTCTGCCGGTTGATGAACTTTTCGTCGAACTTCTGGCGGAGAGCTTCCTTCGAGATCCATTTCGCGATCCGGCCGCCGCGCGAGGGTCGAGAGCGTACGGCCAGGGGCAGCGAACGCGCGAAATCGGCAACGCGACGGTCGACGAGCGGCGTGCGGACTTCCAGACCGTGGCACATGCTCGCCACGTCGACTTTGGTCAGGATATCGTCGGGCAGGTAGGTTTGAAAATCCATCAACTGGCTGTAGGTGATGCCTTCGCGGTTGCAGGCCCGGCGCGCCGCCTCGTCGAACGCCGGGCACGAGGCACGAGAATGATGGCGATGTTCACGCAGCCACAATTGTTCTCGTTCCGGGCGCAAAAACACCCCGCACAGCACCTGATACCGCGCCTGGCGGGCGGCCGACAGCGACCGCATCGCGCCGATGACCAGGGGCGTCCGCCAGAGCACGCCCCGCGGCGAGCGAATCAACGCCGCCAGCTCGCGAGCAAACGGCAGCCCCTCCATCATGGCGTACCGCGCGTATCCGGCGAATACCTCGTCGCCGCCGTCACCCGACAAAACCATGGGCACGTGCTGCCGCGCCAGCCGCGCAACATACCACGTCGGAATCATCGACGTATCCGCGTAGGGCTGCCCGTAGTGCGCCACCAGTTCGGGCAACAAATGGGCGGCGTCCGGCGCAAGAACTTCGTGAATCAACTCCACGCCCAGCGTGGCGGCCGCGCGGCGGGCGTAATCGAGTTCCGAATAGTCGGATTCGTCAAAACCGATGGAGAACGCCTGCACGGGTCGTCCCAACAGATCGGCCATCTTCGAGGCCACTAGCGTCGAATCGATTCCCCCCGAAAGAAACACGCCAAAAGGGACGTCGGCCACCAGGTGCGCCTCGACCGACGCGGTCACCACCGAGTCGAACTCGGCCCGCCATTCATCGTCGCTCTTTCCCGCGACGGGCTGGAAGCACATGGACCAATAGCGAACGGGCTCGCCCACGCGGCCGTCAAGCGAAGCGCGCACAAAGAATCCCGGCGGCAATTGAAAGATCTCTCGATAGATGGTCGCCGGACTGGGGATGTAGCGGAAACGGAGATAATGATCGACCGCATCCAGCCGCCCGCCTGGCGTCTCATCTTCGACGTTGCGTAAGGCCGCGAGTTCCGAGGCGAACGCGAGGTAATCCCGCCCACGGCGGTAAACGAGCGGTTTGATGCCGAAATGATCACGGGCCAAAAACAACTCTCGACGATCGAAATCGACGAGCGCGAAAGCGAACATTCCGCGCAGCCGGTGCAGACAGTCCTCGCCCCACTGTTCCCAGGCGTGGACGAGAACCTCCGTGTCGCTACGGGTGGCAAAACGATGCCCTTTCGCGGTCAACTCCTCGCGCAACTCCGCATAGTTGTAGATTTCGCCGTTGAACGTCACCCATACGTTGCCGTCCTCGTTCGACATGGGTTGCTTGCCCCCTTCGAGGTCGATGATCGACAGCCGGCGGTGCCCCAGGGCCACGCCCTCGCGGCGGAAAAAACCCTCGCCGTCCGGCCCGCGGTGGGCGACGGCGCGCGTCATCGCCTCGATTTCACGGCCGTTCTCCGGCCTGGCACCCCATCGCACAATTCCCGCAATACCGCACATTGAACTACCGTTTCCTGCAACTAGCGCCGCGTCAGATCGCCGCCTTACCTGAGCATTCGATTGCCGCCCGCTCGCCCTTGCGCGGACCGATGGAAAGCAAAAAGTCGTGCAGCTCCGCCACCTGCGCGTCTAGATTATGGTTCGCTTCCACATACTCCAGCGCGCGCTGCGCAATGCACTCCCGCTCGCGCTCGTCGCGACTAAGACGGTCAATTACGTCCGCCATTTTCTCAAGATCGCCGTTGCAGCAGACTCCAAGGCCTTTTGTCGAGAGTGCGGCGTCGGGGTCGGCCTCCAGCGAGACGACCGCCGTGCCTTGAACCGCAGCCTCAAGGAAGATGTTCGGGAATCCTTCCTGGTCACGCGCCGCCGTGCTCGCCAGCATGGCCGATCGGCCGATGCACCCGGCCATCTCATCCGGCCTGAGACCGTCGCTTATCGCCACATTTCCCGGCGCCTCGGCGACGATCTGTGAATAGAGGTTTGAATCCGTGCGATTCATCACCATTTGAAACTTCAGCCGGGGAAGCCGCCTCGCAATCTCCAACAAAAGCCTCGGGCGTTTGTGGTGATGATCCGCTCGTCCCACCCACAAAATGCGTTCTCGCGCGGACTGATGTAACTTGTCGAGCGAGTGCGGGACAAGGACCGGATTGCGGATCACGAGGCAGTCTCGCCGGAATGGCCCATCCCGCAGAAGTTCCCGCTGCTTTTCGGTCTGGCCGATGATATAGTCCGCGCGCTCGAGGCAAAACCGCGCGGCTGCCGCCCGGTGTTTTACATCGCTCGGATAGCCGCTGCCGACGACGATGTGGTAGTCCGAATCGGACGCGGTTGCCAGGACGCTTGTAAATCCAAATCGTTTGGCGGACGCAATCGCATTGGCCGAATAGATATTTGCGCCAAACGTTATCAGAAGGTCCGCCCGTAGTCGGGCAAATTCCAGCCTGGCGTGCGGTTGCGATCGCGCTCGTTTGAAGGTGGCCAGCGACCACGGGACCCAGACGCCGCGACAGAGCAACTTCCAGGGCAGCGAGCGGTTCCAACCGCCCGCCTTGGTGTCGACCTTAATGAAAGGCGGCCGGGGCCGCACCTGGACGGCCTCGTAGGTCTCATCGGCCATCCTCTGCAGCCAGCCGGCGCGGAATTCTTTCAGCGGGATAAGCCGAACCATCCCGCTGTCATCGACCCGCCTTCCCCGCCGCGAGCACACCATGGCCGACACCCGGCAATCGTCGTATTTCTGCGCCAGCGCCGTGGCAAAAAGCCACATGCGCCTTTCCATGCCTCCGATATCGCCCTGCTCGCGCGTGTCGAAGAGCGGCCCGGCATCGGGACAAACAAACACGATATGCAGTGCGTTCTCGACCGTCGATGGCGGCATCGCTTCTCCTTACGCCCGCCGCCGATCGTAATCGGTCTTCAAGATGGCCATCAGCCGCTGGTCGTGGAACCTTCCGTGCTTAAACACGCACTCACGCGCCGTTCCTTCGTCGACAAAGCCAAGGCTATGGTAAAGGCGAATCGCATAGTCGTGGCCGGATAAAACGCTCAAATGGACGCGGTGCAAATTCAAGTCCAAAAAAGCGTGCCTCAGCATGACTTCGCCGGCGCTACGCCCGATGCCCCTTCCCCAGTACCGCCGCTCACCAATCAAGATCGAAAACTCCGCGGATCGATTAACCGGATGAATGGAGGTCAGATTCACATTGCCGATGTATTCGTCGCTATCTTTCACGACAATTGCCAACCGCACGGCGCGATCCCGGTTGGCCATGTAATGCTGAAACCATTGCTCGTCGACGTCGCGAGAAATGAACAGCCCATTATTGCCCAGGCCCTCGGCGATCTCGGCATCGTTCCGCCAGGCATTTAACCGCTCGAGATCTCTGCGTTCGAGTTCCCTAAGGTACACATCGACCGCGTGGGTCATGCTACGGCCCTCGCTCGCAGACCAGGTAAATCGTCGCGCATAAATCGGGATACTGCATGCCCAACTGGAAGCACCCTTCCAGATACTCCCGGCTGATTACGCCCGACGCGATCGCCTGGTCAAATTGAAAGTTTGCTAATGCCTTGAAAACAACGCCGCCGCGATGGATCGCCCGAAGACCTGCCGCCACGACGTCACGTTCGAGCGTGTCGAAAGCGTAGGTCCTTCGATGCCCGTGCTCGCGCTCGCCCGGCGTGACGGCGGTATTGTGCTCGATCAGCCCCATCTTTACGGCAATCTGGCGGGACGGAGCGTTCGCGTTCGGAACCGCCAGAAACAACCGACCACCCGGCGACAGCCACTCTCGAACCCTGCGAAGCACAAGAATGGCGTCGTCGACGTGCTCCAGGGTGTGCACAAAGAAAACTGCGTCAAAGGTTTCCTGAAGCTCGATCGCCTCAAAGGTGGACTGAAGCAGCCGCACATGCGGCGGCACCACCTGGCGAACCTTTTCTATCAAGTCCGCCGCCGCCTCAATTACGGTAAGATCGCGATACTTTGGAACAAGCAAGGTTGTAAAGGCGCCCAAATAGCACCCCAGCTCCAAGGCCCTCCCGTCCGGAAGCATCGGCTCAAACGCGCGGAACATGAACGAGCGAAGTACGTCGTCGAAGTCATACGAGTACTTCCGCTGCCCTGAATCGCGGTGCTCGACCTCGTGGTTCCGATGTGTCATAAACGTCCTACCGTCGGCTCGTCGCTCACGTCTGGCGCTGTTTGTCATCCCTGGTTTGAACGATACAAACGTCGCTCGGGCGGCTGGTACCATTCATCCAATGTTGCAGGAACCCGGGAAAAATAGCCTAGTATCTGTTGGCACTGCTCGGAAAGCGATTCCGCACGGTCATATCCCAACGCGCGCGGGTAATCGAATTGCGGCTTGCGGAACGGCGCCGTGAACGTCAAGGTCAGCGCGCGCCGCGGCATGTCCGTGGAATTGACGCCCGCGGCGTGCCAGAGGTTGGAGTCAAAGAGGAGGAGGCTGCCGGCCGGCCCTGTCGCACGATCTGCAAGGCGGAAGAAGTCGGCCTCGGAAGGCCGCTCGGGGAACTTGTGCGAGCCGCTTAATAAGAAGGTCGCGCCGTTCGCAACTGTGAAGTCATCCAGCATGATCAGCAAATTCAGCATGCTGCGAGAGTCTTTGGAGAACGTCCGTACGTCGCGATGCATCTTGCAAAGATACGAGGCATCCGTCCGGATGTTGACGACGCCGCCGAACGAATTGAGAATGAATGGGCCGCCGAAACACTGCTCAATCAGAGCGACCGGCAGTCTGTCGAGCACTTGCAGAAAGCTCTCCCCATGCAGTACTACATGGTGTGCGCTTCCGTCGACAGTCTGCCCTAGGCCATTGCGAATCTGGAGTGTTCGGCAGATTTCCGATGCCTTTTCCAGATCGGAACGCAGGCGCGCGAGGAGCGGAGCGTCGAGTTCGGCAGGCAACTGCAGCCAGCCTTGACCGTCGAGCAGAGCACGGTGCTTATCGAGATCGGTCATAATAGTAAGCCTCGGATCGCACGACAGACGACGAGGCAATCGTCGGCAGAGTAACGATGATCGACGGGTAAGGGTAACAGCCGTTGCGATAGTACTCGCTCGAATGAAAAGCGCCCGTTATCGGGCCGCGTGTTGAGCTCCGGCCAGAAAGTTGGAATGTAGATGCTTTGCACGGCGAGGGACTCCCGAGGAAGCTCGCGACTGGGCAGAAACGGGTAGCAGAGCGGAACGGAGTCCGAGTGCTCGGAAAATTCAAAAGTGTTCGATCGTCCCAATTCTTGATGATAGAGCTGGAAATTGTCTCGGCGACGCCGCGCCACGCTGTCATAGTCGATGGCGCCAAGCAGGCGACGTGAGAAATCCGAGATTCCCACGGCGTTGGCGCGGACCTTCGCCTCGCTGCCGAGGAAGTCAGAATAGGCCTCGCTGTTCCGGCCCAGATGGCGCTTGATGAGGTGGTCCCAGCAGATCTCCGTGTTAGCGGGAAGGTCGCGTGGCAGTTCCGCTCCGAAGAGATAGCCGCCGTCTGGGACGCCGAAGAATTTTCGCGCGGAATTGAAAGCCCAGGTGTTGGGCGTCGGCGTCGAATAGAAGCTTTGCGTGTTGTCGACGATTAGCCGTCCTTGCCACTGTGTTTCCAAATCGCGGACGATTCCCGACTTTAAACCGAAGTAATTTACGTAGAGCAGCCATTCGTCGGCGGTTGGTGACCGATCGACAATCGGCCGCAACTGGGCATCGAGCGCGTATGGCCGACATTCAACCTGGCTTTCCGCGAGCGTGTTCCAAACGGCGTCGCAACAATAGTAGGGAGCGAGGACGCGAGTGGGCCGAACGACCGACAGAATCCAAGCCAGGCACGCGCGGCCGCTTGTCAAAGCGACCGCTCCGGCGTGCAACTCGCCGCGGAAGGTGCCGGTTTCCAGCTCTAAAAAGCCGCCGATAGGCCTCACTCGAGTGTGCACTGTGTTAAAAAGTCCTGAACTCGATCGGGCGGATTCCACATAAGGACGTCAAGGATCGACAGGTCAGGCAAGAAAGGCTTGTCACCTTGGGCGTACCTGATGTCACCGGCCTTCAAAAACCGCAAATCGATCCCATGAAGGGCAAACAAGTCACGGGAGTACAGCGCCCTGCCGCCGGGCGCGTTGACATACGTCCTGCAGCCTTCACGACGACAGATGTCAAGCACGCGCTGTTGCTTGGACAAATCCCGGTTCTGGTAAATGGCGGACGTTTCGACGATGGTCGATGGGATCGCCAGATAATCGCGAACGAGCAGCACACTGCGTCGGGCAAGGTCGGCGATCGTCTCCAGCCCCGATCGAAAGAGCGCTTCCACACGGTCGAAGACCGTAGGAAAATGCGGCGCGCGAGCGTAGGCTTGGGAGATCGTCCTTAAGAGCCGTGTTTGCCATCGCCGGGCTTCCGATATTCGGACGTTGCAAATAAGGTCGAACGAGCTGGCGGCTCGTACTGGCACGGTGAGATAAGCCGCCTGGTCGCCGATTCGGATGCGGTTGCGATTGATCCAACCTTGTTTGATGAAGGTCACGTCGTCGTATATCACGAATCTGTCGACGGACGACATCAACTGGAAATAGCCGATGTACGGAAACAGATAAGGCTGCATGACGGCGAGCTTCATAGCGATTCAGCCCCGGACGGCAAGGCTCGAAGACTGCAAGTTTCCCAGAAGCCGCCACATCGAAGGAAGCACGTTTGGATGTTGCGTGCCGGCTTTTGGGACAACTGCATGTCCAAAGGCGGATCGCAGCAGGTCGTGCACGTCAGCGATTGTGCGCAAGCCACGCTACCTTCTCCCCTGGCGGCCGACCCGTAGCGGGCGCCCGCGACGATAGCGCCGGCACACCCCGGCAATCAACTCGAGCAAGCGGACGTGGTTTTTATCCCAGTCTTCGTGCCGCTCGACGTACCGGCGATTGCTTTCCGCGGATTCACGCCTCAGTTCAGGATCGTCGGCGAAGCGATGCAACGCCGACAACACCTCCTCGACGTTGCCCGGACTGACGAACGCGGCCCGAAAACCTAGCGGCTCCAAGCTGCGAAACTCGGCGCCCTCACTGACGATCATCGCCGCGCCGGCCGCCGCCGCCTGGCAAACGCTGGCCGATCGCATGTCGGCATTGTACATCAGCGACACACCGATGTCGGCCACCGACATCAACTGGGCGCACTCGGCCAAGGGCCTGTCCCCCTGCAAAAGCAGGAATCGATCGGCAATTCCCTGTTCAGACAAGTGCTGCCGGGCTCGTGCCATCCCCTCTTCGGTCCCCGCTCCACCGAGTAAGACGAAGTGGACGTCGGAGCGGGCACGAGCGAATCGAACGAACGCCTCGAGCGCGACCTCCGCACCCCAAAGCGGAAGAAAACGCCGCACATTCATGACGATCAATGAGTCGCCCGGAATTCCGTAGCGGGCACAGATCTGCCTGCGGGTGTCGTCGTCAGCCCGCGAAAACATTCGCAGGTCGGCACCGTAGGTGAGTGGTTGAATCCGCTCCTTCGGAACACCAAAGCGGTCCTGAATGTAGGCACCTGCGGCGATCGAACCGGGAACCAGAAGGTCGACTCGCCGCAGCGCGTGGGTCACCACCAGATTGGCCAGACTCGTGGTGTTAGCGAACAAATAGACGTCGCCTCCCCAAGGTTGCAGAATCCTAGGCAATCCGGCACACCAGGCCGTGGCCAGACCGTAGGAAAACGCTTCCATCCCGAAGACAAACTGGGGTTTCAAAGCTCGCACAAAGGAGGAGAGGCCAAAGGCAAACTCGATCGGCTCCGAGATTTCAAGCACGTTTTCATACTGGCCGACGGCACGGCGCGCCCGGTCTGCCTGCGTCTTAAGAAGCCTCGCCTCGATACGCCTGGCGGCTTGCAGGGTAAACCGCGCGACCGCCCGGCGCAGAAAGCTCCCGTGTCCGCGGGCGTCGAGAACCGGCGCCTCAGAGAAGGGAACGTCCACCGTCGCCGGCCAGTGCGAGACGATTCTGACGTCCATGCCATACGACCGCCATTGCCGGGCAAGTTGATGGGGAAACATGCTCTGCGGCGTGCCGAGAATGACAACCGGTCCTTGCGCAGCCGGGAACAGATCTCCCACGCACGAAGCCGTCCCTGCTCCCGTGGCATCCTCGCACCGTGCGACGAATCCTTGCGGCGTGGCGACTGGCGAGCAATCGGTCGCAGCGAAACGGAATCCGTCCATTGTCATGCTCCGCGGTGGCAGGCGACCGAATCTGTAGGATCACCGCAACGGATCGGCCGCTCGAGCGGCGCCACCTGGACCGTTTGCCATTCCAGGTTGGGTCGGACAGCCCCCAACCATTTTCCGTACCAGCCTCTTCGAAAGGCGGCATCGTCGGCAACATAGAAACGCAGCAGCGAGTCGAAACGCTCGACCAGCACCGAAGCGTCCTTCACCATGTAGAGCTGCAACTCATGGTAACCATCGTTCAGAAAGTCGGCCGGGATCACAAACTGGCTGCGAAAGAGCCCGCGCGGGAAGGGCTTGTCCGTCCAGCACGGCTCGTTCACAGGGCTCGTCTGGAACACCACGCGGCCCTCCTGATCGTAAAGGTTGGCGGTCGGACTCAGGACCAGCCCCTCGACCATGTTCCAGTATTCAAACTCAATCACCAGTTCGGTGTGGACATTGATGGCGGAGTCATCCGCGCCGGCCGGATAAATCGCCGCCCGCCGCAGCCGAACATGAGATCCGCCGGGTGCCGAAGCGAGGTCGTCCCATTGCCTGATTGGGCATTCCGCGTCATGGCGTCCTTGATACCTGGCGGTCACCGCGGAGGGCGCCCCTGCGGCGACGATTTGTCCGCCGTCGAGCAGCAAGGCGGTCGTGCAAAGCGACTCGACTGCCAAAAGATTGTGGCTGACGAAGAGCACGGTCCGGCCCGCCTGCGCCACCTTGCTCATCTTGCCGAGGCACTTCTTCTGAAACTGCATGTCGCCGACGGCCAGCACCTCGTCGATGACCAGAATCTCCGGATCGAGATGTGCCGCCACGGAGAAAGCCAGCCGCATGTACATCCCGCTCGAATAATGCTTCACGGGAGTCTCCAGGAAGGCCTCGACTTCGGCAAAGGCGACGATTTCGTCGAACTTGCGAGCGATCTCGGTCCGCGGCATCCCCAGCACGGCGCCGTTGAGATAAATGTTGTCGCGCCCGGTTAGCTCCGGATGGAAACCGGTTCCCACTTCCAAAAGGCTGGCGACGCGGCCGCGGATGCCAAACCGTCCGGCGGTGGGCTCGGTGATCCGCGAAAGGATTTTCAAGAGGGTGCTTTTGCCGGCCCCGTTGCGGCCTACGATTCCCAGCACCTCTCCCTCGTTGACCTCGAACGACACGTCTTGCAAGGCCCAAAACTCGCCTTCAGGGCCGGGCGCTTGTTCGTCGGGCGTCGCCGAGCGCCTCCGCCGCGGCAGCGCGATCGCGCCCCTCGCCAGATTCGAGAGCAACTCAGAAAAGCGATGGTACGGCTCGCGCGAGCCGATCTGATATCGCTTGCTCAAACCTTCAACTCGGACTGCCGGACGGCTCATCAGCGATCAGATGCGGTCGGCGAAGGTGCGCTCGACCCGCCGAAAGTAAAGCAGGCCGCTGCCCAGCACCACGGCCATAAGCGGAATCGAGGTGACAATTGGCAACCAAGGCGGCGAGCCCTGACCGGTCACCGCCCAACGAAAGCCCTCGATGGCGCCCGCGAGAGGATTGAGCGCAAACACCGGCCGCCAGGCTGCGGGAATTAAGGCATCGGTTTGATAGATCACCGGGCTGGCGAAAAAAGCGATTTGCAGCAAGAACGGCACCAGGTACTGAAAGTCGCGGTACAAGGCGCTGAGGGCCGACAGCCAGGCGGAGATGCCGACCGCCAGGATAACCGCCAGAAGCACGAACAGCGGCGCGAAGAGAATCGCCGCGCCGGGCACAACGCCGTACCACAGCAGCAAAGCGGCGAGCAGACCAACGCCGACGCAAAAATCGACCAACGCCACCGCGACCGCGGAGATGGGCAGCGCCAGCCGCGGGAAATAGACTTTCGTCACCAGATTCGTGTTCGCCAGCAGACTGGCGCTGGCGCCGGTAACCGACTGCGCAAAGAGCTGCCAAAGCAGCAGCCCGCACATCGCAGAAACAAGAAACGGCGTGCCGGGCTCGACGGGCGTTCGGCCCAACAAGCCGAACAGCAGCGCGAAAATGCACAACTGCGTCAGCGGTTGGACGAGAGCCCAGGCGACGCCGATCATCGTCTGGCGATAGCGCACCTTGATGTCGCGCAAGGCCAAAATGGCAATCAGGTGGCGGTACCGCCACAATTCGGCCAAGTCGACGAAGCTCCAAGCGGGCTTGGGCGCGTACCAGATCAGCTCGTTATCGACGGACGACGATCGGGAGGGCATAGATTTCTGAGCTTACCACAGCATTTTGGCCGGCGTAATGGGGCGAGAAACCAAAGTTTTGTTAGCGTTGCGCTAAGAAAACGTAGGGCGATGGCCACTGCGGGCAGCGCTCGCCTATGATGTCAAACCTGGAATTCTGGCGGTGAGAGCGTGGCATGGCGAATGAGCCTCGGTTCGAGTTCGGTGAAAACTGGCAGCGGTTTCTGGCCCACGTCGACGAAGAGCGAATCGAGGACGCGACGGTAGCGCTCAGAAAGGCGATCGGCTGTAGCGAACTCGAAGGGAAGACCTTTCTGGACGTGGGATGCGGCAGCGGGCTCTCGAGCCTGGCGGCCCGGCGCCTCGGACTTTCGGTGCGGGCCTTCGACTTCGACCGGCAGTCGGTCGCCTGTGCCCGCGAGCTTAAGCGCCGGTACAGGCCGGACGATGAAGATTGGATCATCGAGGCCGGATCGGTTCTGGACCGCGATTACCTCTCATCACTCGGGCGGTTTGACTTCGTTTACGCGTGGGGGGTACTGCACCACACCGGGGCGCTCTGGCAGGCGCTGGAGCACGCCAGTCAGCTCGTTGCTCCGCGCGGGCGATTGTGGCTCGCGGTCTATAACGATCAGGGAATCCGCTCCGTGTGGTGGGGCTACGTCAAGCGTCTCTATCAACGACTGCCTGGCGCACTGCGACCCATCCTGGTGTTTGGCGGCGGGGTGGCGATGTACGGCAGCGCGTTGGTGCCCGCGCTCGTCGACGGCGTCTTATTCCTGTGTGCGCTGCGCAACCCGTTCTTGCCGCTGATTGCCTGGTATCGAAGGTCGTTTTGTGCGACGCTCCCCCGGGGCATGCACCTCTGGACCGACCTGGTCGACTGGGTTGGTGGATACCCGTTTGAATTCGCCAGGCCCGAACAGGTTTTCAGTTTTTTCCGCGATCGCGGCTTTGTGTTGCAGCATCTTGTAACCGCCGGCGGCGGGCATGGGTGCAATGAATTCGTGTTCGTGAAAGTGGATTGCGCGAGCGGGCCCGAGGTCGTGGGCGAATGAGGTTCCGCAACGCGTGGATCGCCCTTGCGCTGATGATGGCGACGGCCGTCATATTTGCCGAATCGCTGGAGAACGGCTTCGTCAATTTCGATGACGATAGGTACGTCTTCAACAACCAGCGCGTCAGGCAGGGCCTGTCGATATCGAATATTCGGTGGGCTGCCCAAACGATTTACTTCTCCAATTGGCACCCGCTAACCTGGCTGTCTTACGAACTTGACACGACGCTCTTCGGTCGTGAGCCGCGGGGCTATCATGCCACGAACGTCGCTCTTCATTGTGTAAACAGCGGATTGCTGTTTTATGTTCTGTGCCAAATGACCGGCGCCACAGGACGCAGCGCCGTTGTGGCGGCCATTTTCGCGCTGCACCCCTTGCACGTTGAGTCCGTTGCTTGGATCGCCGAACGAAAGGACGTTCTCAGCGGACTTTTCTTTATGCTGACGCTCTGGGCGTACAGCCATTTTGCTCGGGGGCCGACTTTGGGCCGTTACCTGCTGGTCGCCTCCTTTTTTGCCATGGGTCTGATGGCCAAGCCAATGCTTGTCACCATGCCCTTTTTATTGCTCTTACTCGATTTCTGGCCGCTCGACCGTTGGCCCGCGCGGCGGTGGAGTGCGCTGCTTGCGGGCAAGCTGCCGCTCCTGTTACTCAGTATTGCCTCGTCTGGCTTGACATTTCTGGTTCAACAGAACTCCGGCGCGATGAAGGGGATGGCTCGGTTTTCCCTGCCCACCCGGCTGGTGAACGTGCCGATTGCATACGCCGAATATCTTTCTAAAACGTTTTGGCCCGTCGACCTCGCGGTTTACTATCCTCATCCTCAGGGTGGGGCTTCGGTCTACAAGGCGGTTGCGGCCACGGTTTTCCTGTTGGTGACCTGCGCTTTGGCCGTGCGCCTTGCTCGCCGAGCGCCCTACCTTGCCGTAGGCTGGTTCTGGTGGCTCGGAATGCTTGTGCCGGTGATCGGGCTGCTCCAAGTCGGCGAACAGGCCTACGCTGATCGGTACATGTATTTGCCGCTGACCGGGCTCGCCATCGCTGCCGTTTGGGGCGGACATGACGTGGCTGCGACTCGCGGGTGGCCCGTTTGGGCCGCCCCCACAGTGGCCGCGGTCGCTTTGATTGCGTGCTTGCCGATCACCCAGCGACAAATTCGCTATTGGCACGACAGCACGGCTCTGTGGCAGCACGCGGTCGACGTCACCGCCGCGAACCCAGTCGCGTTCAACAGCCTGGGGGTCGCGCTCGCCGAACAGGGCAGGCTCGATGAAGCGTGCCAATCCCTGCAGCAGGGCATTGCCAGCGATCCCGCCGACGAACGCTGCCATCTCAATCTTGCCCTGGTGCTGTTGCGTCAGAATCGTACCGACGACGCGGTTGCCGAATTTCGAGCCGCATTGCGTGCCAACTCGCTGAATGCCGCCAGCCATTACAGTCTCGGCGTCTTGCTGGTGCAGAAGGGCGAGACGGAACTTGGCGAGGAGCATCTTTTGAGGGCGGTTGAAATCGACCCTAACCATTGGCGCGCTCATGTTGAGCTTGCGCGGGCGTTCGCGGCCCAGGGCCAGTTTCCGCGAGCCGAGGCGCATGCGGCGGCCGCCAAAAGGATCAATCCGGAACTTGGCGCCACGGTTCAGCCCTCGCCCCCGTGAACGAAACTCGCCAGATGATGCCGCGCGCAGGGCATCAAGGCAGTTTTTCTGTGTGAGCAATCAGCCTCACCGCAACGCTGTGTTCGCGCTCGGCTGCGTCGTTCTGCCCGAGACGCCGGAGGACCTCAGCCAGGGTCTCATGGATTTCCGGTCGCAAGGGGGCAAGCTGTTCAGCCCGTTCCAACTCGCTCTTTGCCGCGGCGAACTCGCTGACCTGTTCGTGACACAGCCCCATCAGCAGCCAATCCTCCGAAAGGAGTCGAATTTCCGTCAGTCGTTGCAAGGCAGGCATGGCGGTTCGGTAGTCCCCAACGCGCCCCCCCATTTCGGCGATCAGGAACAAGCAATTGACCTGTGACCTCGGAGCCAAGCCTCCTGCTGCAAGCGCTTCGTGCGCCAGCCGTAGGGCCCCGTCTGGATCGGTTGACCGATATAGACGAACCAGCGCGGCGGCGACTTCGCGGTGGCCCGCCCCCTTCGCCCGCACAGATTCAAGCAAGTCGCGAGCCCGCTGACGATAAGCCTCAGCCGCGCCGGGATCGGTTTCCTTTTGCGAGAGCGAAAAATAGGCTAAGCCCAGATTGCGCGCGTGGTCTGTTCCGCTGGCGTTCACCTCCGTTTCAAAGGGCACGAGGCCGGGGATTTCCGCAGACTGACGATGGGGTTGGTTTGTTTCTCTGCCGCCGTGGGTGCCGATACGGTGGCGCGTAAATGCGATGTGGGGAATCTCGGTCTCGACCTGCGGCATGTGGCAGGTCACGCAATCGTTGCCGGATGAGCGTTGAAGGCGGTCGTCCAGGGCCAGCCCGCAACTCTGAACATCATGGCAACTCAAGCAAGCACGGATGAATTGAGGACGCTGCTGCGCAAGCTCCGTTGGGGCGTGCGGGTCGTGGCAGGTCGTACATGTGAGCGTCTGCGACGCTTGATAGCAGCGGCTGAGGTGCATTTGTTCGACATGGCCTACAACCTTCATCTGAGAGTCTGCGTCGTCGCGACGGTAGTTGACGCAAAACTCGGTCAGCGCCATCCCGGGACGGTAGTCACTAAGGTCTGTTCCCCGCACCAGCGCTTGAGCATCGGTGTTCAAGTGACACTGGGCACAAACGGCCTCGCTCACGTCGCGCGGCAGATCCGCCGGGTTAATGATGTCGGGCGCGCCGTCCGCAATCGGCGGACGATCAAGACGGGCCTGCTGTCGGGCGACGTGCAACGACGCGGGACCATGACAGCGCTCACAACCAATCGGCTGCTCGACGATTTGCAAACGCTGGTAGTCTTGAGCGGCGTTCGCAACCCGGCCGACATGGCAGAAAAGACAGCCGCCCTCCGCGGCGCGCTCGAAGCCGCGTGGGTTGAAACGATCGTAGCCGGGAGAAACACCCCAGCTTTGTCGTGATGCATACCACGTCAACGGAGACTCGCACAAGAAACCGTCGATCTCGACCAGATAGCTGCGCGAGTGACGGCCCGATCCGATCAGGTAGCGGACGGGGTAATCGGCCGCGGCGATCTCGCCATCGTCGTCGAAGATTGCTTCGCGATGTCGGAACTGGTCACCCTGGCGATACACGGTGTAGGTCCGCCCCGACGCCTCGTGATAGAACTGTGCATCGGGCGGTTCGACGGCGGCGTCGATGTCGGCCAACGCCAGACTATGCGCGCTTTGGCGATAGCCGCGGACTTGTTCGGCGTGACACCCTGCGCATTTGGCCATGCCGACGTATTCCGCGGCAGACGCGGTTTTCAAAGCGCCGGTGGATGCCGAAAGCGGTTCCTCGGACGATGTGTAGCGGCGACCTGCTGTTTGCCAGAGGCACACTCCACCCGCCAGAAAAGCGACCGTCGCGACCGCCGCGAGCAGGCGCTTTGGCACGCCGTGCCTTTGACGGACGTTCGGACGCGGCCTGCCCAGTTTCTCGCGCTTTGCCATGGTCAATTCGTGTCGAACTGCTCCTGGCATCACGGACTGAATGACTTCAAATCCAGTGAAGCCGGCGGTCGTATAGCAACGCGCTTGCCAGACGCCACGCAGTCAAGCGACTACATCAAAAACTAATAGCCAAGCGACGCATCTTGCGGGCAAAGTGCAGGAAGCTCGCCTTGACCAGTCAGAAGGGCGCGGCACTGAAGGAACAGCTTTTGTACACACCTCGACGAGCCGTGGTCATAATCTACTCGGCCCGGCAAGCTGCATCTTCGAGGCGGCGCTCTCTCAGAGCCGATCCGAGAACCGGTGTTGCGGCGCGGGCGTCTCGCCTGCCCAAGAGGCGCCCCCGTGACTCCGGCGGTCGCCCGTTCCCCCTGTGAGACGGAATTGGACCGCGGCCCGCGGCATCCGGCGTAAGGATGCTCGCCAAGTTCTAATAGACTTGTCATGATTGGCACAAGCATCGAACTTAGCCTCAGGCGATCATGCCCCTAGCTTCGGACAACTTCAGCGGATGCCGATCTTCCTGGGCCGGCCGAGAATCTTCTCCGCCGACGGCCAGCCCGGGGCGGATGCGTCTCTCCGTCGCGATGTGTACTTACAACGGAGGTCGCACCCTCCGTGAACAGCTTCAGAGCATCGCCGACCAAACTCGCCTGCCGGACGAGATGGTTGTTTGCGACGACGCCTCGAACGACGACACGGTCCAGCAACTCCGCGATTTCATCCCGAACGCGCGTTTCCCGGTACGTCTCACCGTGAACGCGGCAAACGTGGGTTCCACGGCGAATTTTGCGAACGCTATCCGTCTATCTGACGGCGACGTGATCGCTCTTTCCGACCAGGACGACGTGTGGTTGCCGCGGAAGCTCGAGTTGATCGAACAAAAGTTGTTGCAAAACCCGGAGGCAGGCTTTGTTTTCAGCGACGCCGAGATGGTCGACGAGCAGCGGGTTCCACTTCGCTACGGGCTCTGGGAGGCGATCGCGTTCACTCGCGGGGCGCAGCGCCAAGTCACCCGCGGCCGCGCGTTCGACTATTTGCTGCGCCGGTATATGGCTACCGGCGCCACGCTGGCCTTTCGCTCGTGCTACCGCGACACCATCTTGCCAATTCCGGACTGCTGGGTTCACGACGCGTGGATTGCTTTGGTCATCTCGGCTTTTGCTTCCCCCGTACTCATTCACGATCCATTGATCGAATATCGTCAACACGCTCGACAGCAGATCGGCGAGGAGCGACGCGGCCTCTACGGCCAGTACCGATTTGCCCGATCCATGGGACTGCGGGTATTTCAGCGAGAATTTGAAACATTTTCAGCCGCGTACGACCGGCTCTCGGGGCGTTTACCGCGGACGGTCGAACCCCAGAAACTTGCCAAGCTGCGGCACAAAGTGGAGCATTGCCGGCAACGGCTGGCGATGCGCGGCCGCAGCCGCCTGCAACGCCTGCCAAGAATTGCTGGCGAGTTGGGCCGCTACCGCCGGTACTCGCTGGGCTGGAAGTCGTTAGCGCAGGATCTCTTTCTCTGACCCGACTATTCCTCGGACCGCACTTAAGCTGAATCGTAAAGGGGGCAGGCTGCATCCCGTCCTGTCGCAGAGGAGGATTTCTCAGCGGCGGGACATAGCTCAGATAACCTTCGTCGCCTTTCGCTCAGCGAAAGGGCGTGCTTTCGCAGGCGAAGGCGACGGTTGGTGGCCACCAATGGCACACGGTTATTCGCCTCCCAACTCGGCGTGCCGGTAGCATCCGACAAAGTGGTCGTTCACCATACCCACGGCCTGCATGAACGCGTAGCAGATGGTGCTGCCGACGAAGCGGAAGCCGCGTCGCTTCAGGTCTTTGCTCATCCGGTCGGACTCCGGCGTGCTAGCGGGGACAGACTTCAGCGACGACCAGGCATTCTGCTTCGGCCGTCCGTCGACGAACGCCCAGATATACTCGTCGAAGCTGCCGAACTCCTTCTGGACCGCGAGGAAGGCCTTGGCGTTGTCGATGGCCGACGCGATCTTGAGACGGTTGCGGACGATGCCCTCGTTGGCCAGCAGGCTGGCCTGCTTCCTCTTGCCATACTTGGCGACGACCGTCGGGTCGAACCGGTCGAAAGCCGCCCGGTAGTTCTCGCGTTTCTTGAGAATCGTCGCCCAGCTCAGGCCGGCCTGGGCTCCTTCGAGGATGAGAAATTCAAACAGTAGCCGGTCGTCGTGAAGGGGAACGCCCCACTCAAGGTCGTGGTAGGCGACGTACTCGTCCCCCTTTGCCCACGGACACCGGACAAGCTCGGTTGCTGCTCGCTTTGCTGTCATACGGCCAGATCAGACCTTCTGGGTCGACGGTGATTTCCAGGTTTGCCCATGTCTTGATACCTCGCCACCCGGCCCTTTTTCAATGACCGAAGACACGAAACGACGCAGCGCGGGCAAGAAGGGCAGGACAAAACCGCCTGCAGGCGGAACAATTCTGAAACGACTGTCCCGGCCGCGTTCGATAAAGAAGCAGGCACCCGTCACACTCGCGGCCGAGAGGGATGCAATGGTCGGCTACCTGCGGATCTCGGTTCTGGCGGCGGCGCTCTCCGCTGCCCAGGTTTCGATCGCTCAAACGGGCCAGTCGGGATTCAACCCCTGGCCGACAGACGCGTCGAACGACTCCTACGGCTATGCCGATGACTTCGAGCCGCCGCCAGAGATCTCCCCCAACGCCGAGAGGTGGCGGTATTCTTATCACAACGGCCACTGGTGGTACTTCACGCCCCAGCGGAAGTGGCTCTATTGGTCGCAGGGGCGTTGGGTCGATTACCTGCCGCCCGGCCGGAGCAACACTCCGCCCTACATCCAGCCGCCCGTGCCGCAGCGATCAACCGTTCGCCGCCGACTGTTCAACGGCCCATCCAACGCCTATCGCTACAATCCGGGGCCAGCGCCTTTCGGCGGCGGAGGATTTTACTATGGCCAGGGGGGCTTCGGCGTCTATTAATCGCGAGGGACGCCGATTTAGAAACCGTTCGCCACATATCCTTTCTTTTCGCCAACGTACCACAGAACGTCAACGGGTGCCCAGAAGCTCGAATCATCCTTCGTAGACATGGTGCAGGCGCGTTTATCTCCAGACAAGAATAAGCGACGCCACTCTTCTTGGTCTTCAGGCGACAGGTACATGGACACGGTCTGCCCGTCGCCGAGCAACACCATTGTGGATTTGAGACGCCTATCGTACCGGTGACGTGGAAGCCTATCGCATGCGACGATCGTCTTCGAGTCCCCTGCCAAATCTCGAACAGACAAAGTTGGATTGAGCAGATACGAGCGCCCTTCCGGCCGATAATCGGTCGGGCATCTCAAGATCGAAGAGTCGAAGCCGAGTTCCTTCTGTAGCTCGGGGTCGTCTAGCGGTTCGAGCGACGCGTTTCCGTCGTTGCCACGAGGCACATCGCCGTGTAGAGACGCGTAGTCGAACAATGCCTTCCAGATCGCCTGCAGATTTGCCCTACACTGCGCTCTCTCCGCGCTAGGGCGGGCATCGGCAACAATGCCGAGATCACGGGCGAAAAAAGCAAGCAGCAACAGCAGCAGCGCGGTCGCCCAACAGGCGCTTCCGATCTTAAACCAGATCATGTTTCCATTGCCCGGGATTTGCCGATCCGGCAAGTGGCCTATCGTCGCCTTTCGTTTCGCGCAAGGCGAAAGACGACTTCCTAGTCCATCTCCTCGGCTAACTCGCCGAGGACGATGTCCTTCTCCAATGTCTGTTTGCCGCGCTCCAACGCGACCTTTATGCGGTCGCCGGCCTGCTGCTTGGCGATGGTGGAGATGAGCGTCGTCATGTCGGGGGTGGCGACGCCGTTGACGGCCGTGATCACGTCGTCGACTTCGATGCCTGCCCGGTGGGCGGCCGAGCCTTCCCGGACCGTGGTCAGCCTGCACCCGCGGGCGTCGCCGATGCCCGCGACGCCGAGCAGCGCGCCGTTGCGCCGATCGACCAACGTACCGGGAAGCGCTGCTTGCAGGTGCCGTTCTCCCTCTTCGCTGATCTCGGTGGAGTAGAGCTTGAGGGTCTGCACGCCGGTCAATTTCGTCAGATGGGCGAGCCCTTCGTCGGTGAATTGCGTGCCGAAAAGTTTGAGCTGCTCGACGCGGCCCAACTTGACCAGGTATTTGAGTCCTTCGTCGCCGGCCTCCCATTTGCGACCCAAGACGAGCAAGCCGATGACCAGTTCTCCGTCGTCAACGACCGCCGAGGTGACCGTTCCGCCCAGCCGCAGGATTTCGACCAGGGCGGCACGCTGCTGACGGAGGCGCTGCCCGCGGAGAACGACCGAGGCCCGCTGCGCCGGCAGTCGGTGCGCCGAGTGGACGAGCGACTCCAACGCGTCGCGGGCTGCCTCGGCGACCTCGACGTCGTCCGACTCGCAAAGTGAGTCCAAAATGTCGACGGCCCGGCGAGTGACTTCGCTTTGCCGACCGTTGGCCGCCGCCGCCAGCGGCTTGACGGCGATCAGCCCGACCTCTCGTAGTTTGCGGCTGGCGTTTTGCCGAACGGCGAACTGCCCGCTGTCGAGCTCGGCGACCCATTGTTGAACCTGAACCGCGTCGACCTGGTGCCCTTCACCCGCGTCGCTCCCTGCGAGACACGTCGACGCAACGACGGCGCTGGAAAGCGTTATGGCAAGAAGGATTGTCCGGTACATGGTTGTCTACCTTGCGCGGGTCAGGGCACTCGGTTCGAGCGCGACGGTCGGCCCGCGATCCCTTTGATTATACCGCATGAGAAGCCCCTGTGGGCCGTATCGTCATCTGGAGAAAACCTTAATAACGAAAGGCCAGTCGTCGCGATGTCACCCCACGGTTTTAGTCGGCGCCGGCAGGCGAGCCGTGGCGCTCCAGGGCCCGCTCCGGGAATAGGGCCACGTTGATCCACTGGGCGATTCTTCCGGGCGTGGGTCGGCAGGCCAGAATCACGCCGATCGTCGCGGCCGCCAGGATGGTCATGGCCGCGCCGGGGCGCAAAAACGCCAGCAGGCTGCACGTGGCGATTAGGGCCAGGGGCGGGAGCCAACGACAGTATCGGCTGATCCGGTGGGCGACCGCCGTCCATCTCTCGCTTTCTTGAACGTAACAGACGTGAACGACCACCGACATCAAAAACGCTCCGAACACCCATACCTGGCAGACGAGCAGGAAGTAATCCATGCGGGTCATGTAACTCAAAGGGGGCAGGCTCGAATCGATGGTGATCCGATAGGCGACCACCGTGAGCATCGCCGTCACGCCCACGCCGACCTGCGAGCTGAACTCCTTCGGATCCATCCAGAATACCGACCAGCTTGTGGCGACGATCGGCAGCAAGGGCAGGACGATGGCCCACCAGTAGAAGTGCGGGTCGCGCTTGACGTCGATCCGAAGCACGAACCGCGAAAAGGTCTCTCCCAGCCGCGGATATCGAGCTTCGCTAACGGCCGTCGAAAGGCCCAACATCTCCCAGCCGTGCGGTACGACGTGGAACCTCTCGGAGGCCTGCTCCTCGTGAACGCGCCCTTCGCCCGCCACGTACACCACGTCGTCGATTTCGCCGGCACTGGCTTCGATGTGGACCTCCAGGCGATGAACGTCAAAGGGAAACTCGTGCAGGTCGAAGTTGCTCGACAAGGTGCCGCGATAGTACTGCCGCCACATGACCGTGCCGTCGGCATGAATATGGGCGTTGCGTCCGTTCTGCACGGTCACGTCGAGGTCGTCGGTCAGGTCGGGTTGGGGCGTCCAGATCTGCTCGGACGGCACAACGCGCTTCTGGCGTCCGCCGCTCGCGTCGAAAGCTAACCGCGAGTCTTTCCACGTCATGAACAAGTAAAACTCGACCTCGAACTTCTCGTCGTGGTCCTGGATCTGCGACACCTCCAGCAGGTCGACGCTCAAAGTCACCTTGACCGGGCGGTCTGGCGGAAGGGAGGCGAGATCGTCGGGGGGCGCGCTGGCCGGGCGGGCAGTTTGCGCGGCGCCCAGAAGGACGAGCGCCGTTACGGCCGTCGTGCGGGCCCGGCGGCAGAAGAGCCACGTGTTCATGACGACATCCGTGTCAAACGTTGAAGCGAAATGCCCACAGCGATGCCTGGCACTTCGCGATCGGGAGGAAACTATTCGCCCAGTTTCAACACACTGTTGCGGTAAATGCCGATCTGCTCCGGGTTGCCCGGGTCGGTACGCCAGCGGGTGCCATCGAGGACGTACTTGTATTCGTGTATGCCCGGCTTCAGCACGAGCACCGTCGTGAATCGCCCCTCAGCGTCGGGGCCGGCCATCTTGTGGCCGGTCGGCTTCCAGTCGTTGAATTGGCCCGCCAGGTAGACCTCCTGGGCTTCGACGTCGGGTCGATAGGAGAACCGGACTTCAAAATCGCCGTTGTCCAGGCGTTTCGCCGTCGGGCGGCCGAGCGAAAGGTCCTGGTCCGCTCGGGTGGTCTCAAACGTGCCCACCATCATCTCCTCCCAGGTCTGGTCGCCCCAGCGGACCGTCACCGTGGGGTCGGGATTCGCCAAGTTGTCGGCCGAGTTGTCGAAGTAGGCCGTGGCGTGAATCACCGTCCCCTCGGGCATCCGCTTCGGCTCGGCCAGAACGTACGAGTTCTGCCAGTTGAAGTCGTAGTGCGGCACGTCGACCAGCGTCTCGGTGTGTCCGTCGGGATAGCGGGCGTCGAAGCGGAAGGATTTGCCCCGCAGGTGCATGTGCGGCAGGAGCGAGTAGAGGGTCGAGTCCTGGTCGAAACGGTAGTCGGCCTCGGCCAGGTAGTTCTTTTCGCCAGGCGGGATGTTCAATCTGAAATTGATGCAAAGCTGCGTGGCCAATTGCTGCTTGACGGTGGCCGGCTCGGCAAACACCAGGCCCGCCACGCTCTGGTCGACCTGCTCGCTGCCGTTGGGCGTGTAATGACATTGGATCATGAGCTTTGAGCCCTTGGGAACACGCTTGGCCAGCCCCGGCCGCAACTGGGTGGCCGGCATTCCGGGCGTGTAGCCGGCCAGCGAGTTGAAAATGACGGCCTCTGCCTGCATCTTCTCTCCGCCGGGCGGCACGAAGTAGAGGACCAGGTGGTGGACGACCGAGCGGTTGCCCGGACGTACCTCCGCCGCCTGCACCCACGTGTCTTCCTCGAACACCGCGCTCGTCACGAAATGTTGGTACGGAACGGTTCCCTTGGCCGGCACGGTGAACGGCTCGGGCATGGAAACGACCAGGTCGGGCTGTGGAATCCGCCAGCCCTCGACAAACTCGGGCGGCTCGGGCAGGTCGGCCGGGTCGCCCTGCGGGGCCCCGTTATCAAGCCATTTGAAGATCAACTCCCGGTCGCCGTCGGGCAAGCGGGCGTCGTTGCGAAAGTGGCCGAACTGGGGGTTGGCGTGCCAGGGGGGCATGCGGTTCTCGGCGATCACCTCGCGGATGGTTTCGGTCCACCCGACCACGTCGTCGTAGCTGGTGAGCGTAAAGGGCCCGATCTCCCCCTTGCGGTGGCAGCGCACGCAACGGGCGTTGAAAATCGGCGCGATGTGCTTGCTGTAGGTGATATCCCCGGTCGGCGGCTTGCGTGATACACGGCCGATATAACAACCGGCCGTCTTGGTTACCGGCTGAGCGATGTCGGTTCCCGCCAGCAGGGCGTCGATCGCCTCGGCCAGTTCGCGGTGCTCCGGGGCCGGTCGGGCATAACCCACGCCGAACTGATCGTCGACGCGCCCCCGGTATCGCACGACCCCCCGGTTGTCGAGCAAAAAGACCTCGGGAGTCCGTACCGCGTTGAACTGGTCGGCCACAACGTTGCCGGGGTCCTTCAGCAGGGTGAATTCGATCTTGTGCGTCCGGGCGTAGTGGGCGATCTCCTGCAGCGAGTCCTGCTGGTTGGAGTCGATTCCGACGAACGCCACGCCCTTGCGCTCGTACTGCCTGGCAAGTTCCGCCAGACGCGGGCCGTATTGCAGGCAGAGCGGGCATTCTGTTCCGAGAAAGGCCACAACGACCGCCCGTTTGTCTCGCCAGTCGGCGAGCTGATGGGGCGAACCGAGGTAGTCTTGCAGCGTGAAGTTGTCGATCGTTTGACCGATACCAGCCGTCACTTCGGCCGAGTCGGCGGCCAGCGCGGCCGAGATCCCCAAAACAACGAGTGTCAAACTCTGCATCTTGCGGCTCTCTTGAGGAGACGTTGGCGGATTCGCCGTATGATAGCTAGGTTTGGCGCGGTTTGCCAACGCGGCTTAACGTCTCAAACGTCTCGGAGGGACGTGAGTCCCAGCCGGATCGAACGATCAATCATCGGGGAGGCGCGTCTCACCTCGATCCCATTACGAGACCATCGCCTCCGGTTTCTTCGTCCGCAACCTTTGCGTGCTACCTCGAAACCGTCGCCCGTCTGGGAGTACGTTTCCCCCTAGCTTCGTCGCTTGACAGCACTGGCTTGGTCTGACTCTTGGCGCCGTTCTCCTGGCTGGCTCTCTTTTTGAGGCTCGCCAGCAAATACCGCAACGACATCTTGGCCCTCCTTGCGGCCTCTTCCATCAGGGGCCATCGTATCCAACTCTCCTCTCGCGCCCCCAACTGGTGCGTCGAGGAGCAGTTGTTATGCCACTTGTTCCATTATTCGTTACGCGGCCCCGCAACGGCCGGTTCACGCGTATTTGCCGTTCAACGGTCTACCTCCTTGTTCGGTCGCCGGCTCAGGGATACCGTGAACAAGGGGCGTGTTTGTTTGATATTTCAATGCAGGTGCCGCACTGTCGCCAGGATGTCTAATCTCTGGACTGCCCGACGCCGGGGGCGTCGCCGCAACCGCGCCCGGCGAGGACGGCGACGAAATCATCCGCTTGCGCGGCGTGCGGGTCCATAACCTTAGAAACCTCGATCTCGACATCCCCCGCGGCAAGTTCGTGGTTATCACCGGGCCGAGCGGGTCGGGCAAAAGCTCGCTCGCCTTCGATACGCTTTTCGCCGAGGGGCAGCGGCAGTACATCGAGACGCTCTCCACGTATGCCCGCCAGTTTCTGCATCAGCTCGAGCGTCCCGACGTCGATCTGATCGAAGGGCTGCAGCCGACCATCTCCATCGACCAGCGGGCGGGGAGCCGCAACCCGCGCAGCACCGTCGCTACGGTGACCGAGATCTACGATTACCTGCGGTTGCTGATGGCCCGCGCCGGCGAAGTCTTCTGCTACCGATGCGGCGAGCCGATCCGCCAACAGACGACCGACCAGATCGCCGACGAGCTGATGGGGCTGGGGGAGGGAGCCAAGCTGATTCTGCTTGCGCCGCTGGTTCGCGGCCGCAAAGGAAAGCACCAGGAGGTGTTTGACGCGGTTCGTAAGGCGGGGCTCGTTCGCGTGCGCGTCGACGGAACGGTTTACGACCTGGATGGGGTGCCCGAACTTGCGCCGCGGCGCAACCATACGATCGACGCGGTCGTCGACCGGATCGTCATTCGGCCGAGCGTGCGCCCGCGCCTGGTCGAATCGCTGCGACTGGCAATCAAGCACGGCGAGGGTCTGGCGGCGGCCGCCCTGCTGCCGCCCGGCGCCAACGCGAGCGGCACCTGGGAGGAGCGGCGCTACAGCACGGAATACGCCTGCCCAAACTGCCGACTGAGCTACGAGGAGATCGAGCCCAGAACGTTCAGCTTCAACAGCCCCTACGGCGCCTGTCCGCGTTGCGAAGGATTGGGCGTTGTGGTTCAGGAGGGGGCCGACGCGGCCGCGCCGCCGACGGACGGCGACGAACTCTGCCCGGAATGCCAAGGCGCCCGCCTTCGGCCGGAGGCGAGGAACGTCAGGCTTGCCGGGAAGGCCGTTCACGAGATCACGGCGCTGCCGGTCACGGCGGCGCGGCGATACTTCGCCGAACTGACTTTTTCACCCGCTCAGGCACCGATCGGCGAGCCGCTTGTGCGCGAAATCAAGGCACGTTTGGCGTTCATCGATCAGGTGGGGCTCGGCTACCTCACGCTGGCCCGCTCGGCCGATACGCTCAGCGGCGGCGAATCCCAGCGGATTCGGCTGGCGACCGGCATCGGCTCGGGACTGGTCGGCGTCTCTTACATCCTGGACGAACCTTCGATCGGACTTCATCCGCGCGACAACGAGCGGCTCATCAACGCCTTGCGCAACCTGCAGCAGCAGGGAAACACGGTGCTCGTCGTCGAGCACGACGAGGCGATCATGCGCCACGCCGACCAGATCGTCGATCTCGGCCCGGGAGCCGGGCGGCACGGCGGCACGGTCGTCGCGCAGGCCGCGCCCCTCGAGCTGTGCCAGAACGCCCAATCGATTACGGGACAGTATCTCTCCGGAGCGTTGCGGATCGAGGTTCCGCCGCGCCGTCCCATCAACGAGCGCAAAACCCTCGTTCTCGAGGGGGCGACCGGCAACAACCTGAAAAGCGTCACCGCCTCGTTCCCACTTTCGGCGCTCGTGTGTGTCACGGGCGTGAGCGGTTCGGGCAAGAGCACGCTGGTGATCGACACCCTGGCGCGCGCCGCCGCGCGGCGGCTGGCGGGCGAAGGGCCGAAGCCGGCGCCGTACACAAGCCTACGCGGCCTGAACCAGATCGACAGGCTCGTCGAGGTGGACCAATCGCCGATCGGCCGCACGCCGCGCAGCAACCCGGCCACCTATTCGGGCGTGTTCGACGAAATCCGCCGCGTCTTCGCCACCACGCGCGAGGCCCGACTGCGAGGTTACAAGGCAAACCGCTTCAGCTTCAACGTCAAGGGAGGACGCTGCGAAACCTGCCAAGGGCAGGGGATGCGCAAAATCGAAATGAACTTTTTGCCCGACCTGTATGTCAAATGTCCCGAATGCCAGGGGGCACAGTTCAATCGGGCGACGCTTGAGGTACGCTATCGAGGTTTGTCGATTGCCGACGTTCTGGCACTGCGGATCGACGAGGGGGCCGATTTTTTTCAGAATTTTCCTGCCATCCGCCGGTTGCTCAGCGGTTTGCAAGAAGTCGGGCTGGGGTATCTGACGATCGGCCAGGCCTCGACGACCCTCTCGGGCGGAGAGGCACAGCGGGTTAAGCTGGCCCGCGAGCTGAGCCGGGTCGACACGGGGAAAACGCTCTACATCCTCGACGAACCGACGACCGGCCTGCACTTTGACGACGTGCGGAAGCTGCTGGCGGTTATCGGCCGGCTCGTCGACCTGGGCAACACGGTCATCGTCATCGAACACCATCTCGACGTGATCAAATCGGCCGACTGGATCATCGACCTGGGACCAGAAGGGGGCGAGGCCGGCGGACAAATCGTTGCCACGGGCACGCCCGAACAAATTGCGGCAGTCGAAGGAAATGTCACGGGCCGGTTTCTGTGCGCCTGCCTGGCGGCGACGGCTTGTACAAACGGCCGGTGATGGAGATAACTTTTCTCTGTGAAGTAGCCCCGGCAATCCGTGGCGGGTTCGGCGGTCGCAACGCAGTCGCCTTATTCGCCGCCGAGCGTTGGCGCCACCCGATCTATCGAGTCAAACATGCCCTATTTGCCTAACACATCCGCCGATCAGCAGGCGATGCTCGACGCGATCGGCGTCACGTCGATCGACGAACTGTTTGAAATGGTTCCGGCCGACTTGCGGCTGAACCGGCCGCTGGCCCTTCCGCCCGCTCTTACGGAGTTTGAGCTCACCGATCACGTCGGCCGCCTGGCGGCGAAGAACACGTCGGCCGGCCAGCGGGTCTGCTTTCTGGGAGGGGGGAGTTACGACCATTTCATTCCGGCGGCGGTCGATGCGATCGCCTCGCGCGGCGAATACTACACGTCGTACACGCCCTACCAGGCCGAAGCCAGCCAGGGGAATTTGCAGGTTTTTTTCGAGTACCAGACGCTTATCACCCGGCTGACCGGGATGGACGTGTCCAACGCCAGCCTGTACGACGGCGGCAGCGCCGCGGCCGAAGCCGTTTTCATGTGCCTCGGGGCCACCGGCCGCCGCGGCCGCGTGGTGACCGCCGCCAGCGTCCACCCCGAATACCGGCAGATACTGCAAACGCACCTGGGCAACCTGGGCATCGAGTTGGTCACCGTGCCCACGCCCCAGGGCAACCTCGCTCCGGAAGATCTCGTCTCGGCCGTGAACGACCAGACGGCGTGCGTGCTGGTGCAGCAGCCCAACTTCTTTGGTTGCCTGGAAGAAGCCGACTCGCTCGCCAGGATCGCCCATCAGGCCGGCGCCAGATTCGTCGTTTCGGTCGACCCGATCAGCCTCGGTCTTTTGACGCGGCCCGGCGATTACGGGGCCGACATCGTTGTGGCCGAGGGGCAGTCGCTGGGCAATCCGATGGCTTTCGGCGGCCCCTACCTGGGAATCATCGCCTGCCGCGAGGAGCTTGTGCGGCGAATGCCGGGCCGAATCACTGGGCAGACAACCGATCGCCACGGCCGGCGCTGCTGGGTGCTGACCTTGCAAACGCGCGAGCAGCACATCCGCCGCGAAAAAGCGACTAGCAACATCTGCACCAACCAGGGGCTATACGCGTTGCGTGCCACGATTTATCTCGCGCTGATGGGTCCGCAAGGAATGCGCGAGGTGGCCGAGCTGTGCCTGCAAAAGAGCCGATACGCCCAAGACAAGCTCGCCTCCGGCGGCCGCCTGTCGCGGGCGTTCGACCGGCCGACCTTCAAGGAGTTTGTGGTTCGCGACCAGGAAGACCGGGTGGAAGAGTTGCTTGAAGAAGCGGGCCGCCACGGCTTCTTTGCCGGCATACCGCTCGGCCGCTGGTATCCAGAGCTGGCGGACAGTTTCCTGGTGACGGTCACCGAAAAACGAACGAAACAGGAGATCGACGCTTTGGCCGCCTCGCTGGTCTAGCCTTGTCGCCTTTCGTACCCGCGAAGGGACGCGCTCGGGAGCAGCGAAAGACGACGTTGGTGGGCGATACCCAGACCACACAATTCCCACTTTGCTCATGCGCAATACCCAAGCCATCCAACCCTTGTTTGAACTTTCGCGGCCGGGCCGTCGGGCCGCCGTGCTGCCGAAGTGCGATGTGCCAACACGTCCGCTCGATGAGCTGATCCCCAGCGGATCGCTGGCGGCCTCGCCGCCGGCGCTGCCCGAACTCTCGGAACCGGACGTCGTGCGGCATTTCACGAATCTGTCGACGTTGAATATGTCGGTCGACACGCATTTCTATCCGCTCGGCTCGTGCACGATGAAGTACAATCCCAAGCGCAACGAGCGGCTCGTCTCGCTGCCGGGCATGGCCGACCTGCACCCCTATCAGCCCGAAGCGACGCTGCAAGGGATGCTCGAGCTTCTGTGGACATTGCAAGAGATGCTCGCGGAGATTGGCGGACTGCACGCTGTCTCTCTCCAGCCGGCGGCCGGTGCACACGGCGAGCTGACGTGCCTGCTGATGGCCCGTGCCTACTTCCGTCACCTGGCGCAGCCGCGCACCAAGGTGCTGGCGCCCGACAGCGCGCACGGCACCAACCCGGCCAGCGCCGCGGTGGCCGGCTTCGAGTACGTCACGATCAAGAGCACCCCCCGCGGCTTTGTCGATCTTGACGATCTGCGCGCCAAGCTTGACGACCGGGTGGCCGTGTTCATGATCACCAATCCGAACACCCTGGGGATGTTCGATCGCGAGATACGTGAGATCGCCGGACTGGTACACGAAGCGGGAGGCCTCGTTTATCTCGACGGGGCAAATATGAACGCCATCCTGGGAATCAGCCGGCCGGGCGATTTCGGCGCCGACATGATGCACTACAACCCGCATAAGACGTTCAGCGGCCCGCACGGCGGCGGCGGCCCCGGCGCCGGCCCGATCGCGGTTCGCGCGAACATCGCGCCGTATCTGCCGGCGCCGCTCGTCGCGAAGGACGGCAACCGCTATCGCCTCGACTACGACCGACCCAAGTCGATCGGCCGCGTGCGAAGTTTCTTCGGCAACACCGGCGTGCTGGTCCGGGCCTACTGCTACTTGCGAACCTACGGCCCCAAGGGGATTCGCGAGGTGAGCGAGAACGCCGTGTTGAACGCCAACTACCTGCTGAGCCGCGTAAAGCACATTCTGCCGGTGCCGCAGGGAGACCGCTGCATGCACGAGTTCGTCGCCACGGCGTCGAAGATCAAGGCCGAGAAGGGCGTGTCGGCGATGGATCTGGCGAAACGGCTATTAGATTACGGCTACCACGCCCCGACGGTCTACTTCCCGCTCACGGTGAAGGAGTCGATGATGATCGAGCCGACGGAAACGGAGAGCAAGGAAACGCTCGACGCCTTCGCGAAGACGTTGTTTCAAATCACCGAAGAGCCGGCCGAACTGCTGCACGAGGCCCCGCACACGACGCCGATCAGCCGCCCCGACGAAGTCCGCGCCGCCCGCCAACCGCAGACTTCGTGGCCGGAATGAATTCGGCTTCTTTTAACCACGGATGACA
>DASZPH010000097.1:0-2407 GCA_035550375.1 Pirellulales bacterium
TGACACCCAGATGTCGGCGGTTAACGTGTCATTCACCCTGACCGAGATCGCGACCGGCAAGGTCGTCCTCAACTCTTCGACGTTTGGGCGGGCTTCCTTCGATATTCCGGGTTCCGCACAGCGGTTTGCCCAGCAGCGCGCCTGGCTCAATGCCGAAGACCGTGCCGTCTCGATGATTGCGGATAATATCCGCAACCGTTTGGCATCGTACTTCGTAGCGGGCACGTAATACGTGCAACCAGACCTTTAGGTTCTCCTGACGGGATGGTGTGCCCAGTGTTGGCGGCCCCCGACGGTCCGACCCACCATCTTTTACCAATTCTTGTGCATGTTCAAGAACTAATTCCTGTTTGTTTTCAAAGGCCTTTGCCTTGGCAAAGCCATCATTTGACGCCACCACTTGGCCCCAGGGGATGTAGCCTCTTCGGACGGTTCTGCGGCGCTGATCGGGTAAGCCGGGCGGCGCCAACGGGGTATTTTGCTGGGGAGCACGTTTAGTGACGGACTTCGGGGGTACCCGTCGGCCGCGGTGGCGAATGCGCTACGGTGCTCTTGCGCTTGTCGCCGGAGTAATCGCGCTTGGATTCGCCGCTTCCTCGGCGTCGGCCCAGACCCCTTTGGGCCCGGTGAGCAACCCGAACGAACTGCATTTTCCTAATCGGACCAAGCCGCCGGTTTCCCCGCCGGTGCCGGCCAATTCCCCGATGCTCGTTCAGGCCGACGAGATCAAATACGACTATTCGAACGATACTGTCGCCGCCGTCGGGCGCGTGCAGATCTATTACGGCGGCGCGACGATCGAAGCCGACAAGGTCGTCTACGACCAGAAAACCAAACGGCTGCGCGCCGAAGGCAATGCCCGGCTGACCGAGGCGAGCGGTCGCATCACCTACGGGCAAGTCATCAATCTGACCGACGACTATCGCGATGGGTTCGTCGACTCGCTGCGTCTCGAAGCGCCCGACGACACGCGTTATGCCGCGGAGCGCGCCGATCGCGCGCAGGGCAATTACACGGTGCTGCAAAACGGCGTCTACACCGCTTGCGAGCCGTGCAAAGACAACCCCACCAAGCCGCCCGAGTGGCAGGTCAAGGCGGCACGCATCATTCACTCCGACAGCGAGAAGATGATCTATTTCGAGGATGCGACCGTCGATTTATTTGGATTGCCGGTGGCGTATTTCCCGTTCATGTCGACCCCGGACACGACGGTGAAACGCAAGAGCGGTTTCCTTTATCCGACGCTCGGCTACGGTACCGCATACGGATACGCCGTTACGACGCCATATTATTTCAATCTGGCGCCCGACTACGACCTGACGCTTTATCCAAAGTACACGACGAAGCAGGGCTTGTTGCTCAGTGCGCAGTGGGGGCAAAGGCTCATCAACGGCTCTTATTCGATCAACGCCTCGGGAATTTTCCAGCAGGATCCGGGGTACTTTTCTTCCGTCTATGGCGCGAATTCGCCCGAAGCGACGAAAACTTTTCGCGGCATCGCATCGACCGCCGGTCAGTTCGACATCACTCCGCAGTGGGTGTGGGGCTGGACCGGTGTGCTGGTAACGGATCCGACCGTCGTAAGCGATTATTCTTTGGGCCAGTATGGCGGCTCGAATCTCGATCCCTTCCACACCAGCACCAGCGAGTCCGGCGAGGGGGTTTCCCAGCTTTACCTGGCGGGCCGCGGCGAGCGCAGCTATTTCGATATCCGTTCGATCTACTACACGGGCTATTCGGAGCTTGATCAGCAAAAGCAGCTGCCGATCATCGCGCCGGTTCTCGATTATTCCAAGACTCTGCCCGAACAGGTCATGGGGGGCGAGCTAAGCTACAAAATGAATATCACGAGCCTGAGCCGTCAGGAGGCGAGTTACGATCCGATCAGCACGGCGGCGATTGCGCAAGGCATCTGCGCCAATGGCATGGCGGAGACCGCGGACCCTGCGCTTCTCACCAAGTCTAACTGCCTGCTGCGCGGCATTCCGGGAGACTATTCGCGGGCCTCCGCCGAGGTCGATTGGAAGCGCACCATAATCACCGGCGACGGTCAGATGTTCACGCCGTTTTTCCAATTGCGCGGTGATGTGGCCTCGCTCAATGTCGACAACCAGCCGGGCGTAGCGAACTATATTGCGCCGGGCGAACACGAGCTTTCCCGCATCATGCCGGTCGCGGGCCTCGAATACCGCTACCCGCTGATCGACGTCGAGCCGTGGGGCACGCAGACCATCGAACCGATCGCCCAGCTCATCTTGCGTCCAAACGAGAGCAGCATCGGGCAGTTTCCCAACGAGGACGCGCAGAGTCTGAATTTTGACGATACGAACTTGTTCTCGGTCAACAAGTTCTCTGGTTGGGATCGCGTCGAGGGCGGCGGCCGGCTCAATGCCGGTATGCAATACAC
>DASZPH010000098.1:0-2216 GCA_035550375.1 Pirellulales bacterium
GAATGATAACCTGTGCCTCCGGCGTCTGCCGGGCGATCAGTTCCTCGGTAATCCCATCGAGCGACATACCCAAGGTGTCGCCCAAATCGCCGATTGCGCGAAGACCAGTTTTTCACCGCCCTGTGAACGGCTACCTTCCGAGTTCCCGTTCTTGTTATCCGGTGGCGGTCGAAATTCGGCGGTATCCGCTCCTCTGGTCTGCCCGCGCAAAGGCACGGCTACAACCAGCACGGCGACCAGCAACGTTCGGAGGGTGAATTGAGGGCGGCGCATTGGCTAGTCGTACTCTAGGTCGTCGCCCCGCGCGTTCCACTTCCGAATAATGGCGAGCGTTGCGAGCCACGCGGATGTCGCGCCAATCGGGATGGCGGGGAAGGTCAAAACTTCGATTCCCGCGCTGCTGACCATGATCAACGTCAGGATGAAAAAAACGCCGCGCAGACCAGACCGGATGCCACGGCGGCGCCAAGGAGCGGATGACCAAATAACTGGCCGGCTGCGGCGCCAACCATGAGCAGAGAAACGATCGTTACGATGCCGGGGTTGCGCAGGAACCAAAGGGAGACACAGCCAAGCGAGATGCTTCTCATCAACCGACCCAAGCTGAACTGAAACCGTCGGCTCATTTGGGGTAGTTTAACTGAGGTAGGATGCGGGCAGCAAAAGCGTTAGTGGCTGAACGGTGCCCTGAAGTTGCGTTGCCCCCGCCGGAACACACCAACTCGAAGCGTCAATGAGGGAGAATCACGCGTTCCCGATTAATGTTACAGACGTATAAATCCCGTTGGGTTTAATTCTCACGGACGCCGGCATGAAGACAAAATCCTCGCCTGGCTCTCGCGGCGGAAAACGGTTGCTGGGATGCGTTCTGGCGGCGGCGAGCGTCGCGCCGTGCGGCTGCGGGGCGCCGGAAGGGGCCGTTCCGCCGGCAGCTCCCGCGGTGTCGCCGGCTCGGCCCGGGCAGAGCGAGGTCGCGGTTGACGGCCTGCTCGACCTGATGCGGCGGCGGCTGGCCCTGATGCACGAGGTCGCCCGCTGGAAATGGAACGAAAGTAAGCCGATTACCGACCGCGATCGCGAGCAACAGTTGCTCGATGACCTGGAACGACGGGGCCTCGAATATGGGCTCAGCCGGCAGCGAACGAACCGGTTCATGACGGCCCAGATCGAAGCCGGCAAGCTGATCCAGGAGGCCGATTTCGCAGCCTGGCGGGAGCAGGGGCAAGGCAAGTTCAGCAACGCACGCGATTTGAACTCCGATTTGCGCCCACTCATCGACGACCTGAGCGACTCGATGCTCGCCCAGTTGAGCCGGTTGTCGCCAGAATCCAGCGGAGCGTCCACGAATCCCGACGTCAGGAGGCGCGCCGCCGTCGTCCTCCGCGGCGAGGGCATCGACGACGTCGTCAGAGAGACGGCCGTCCGACCGCTGCTTGGTGGCTCCCAAGGCGGCTCCTAAGATGACTCCGGGCTGAGGTAGTCATCGGATGGGTGGCTTGTTAAGCTGCCTAGGGGGGACCGGCGAAGAACGCCTTCGTTCTACATCTCTCCTTCTGAGAGGTAAGGTAAGGGGAAGCTCCAAACGCCGAGGTTTTTTCTCGCTCCTCCCTACTCGCATGTGTGCAGCCCCATCCAGCGCGGTTACGGACTCCGACGACCTGCTCGATCAGTTCCGCAACGAGCTGGCGCGCTGCCGGCAGCTTTACCAAGACGCGGCGAAGCAGTGCCTCCAGAGTAACCCCCGGATGATCCCGGACCGCGGGCCGTTCAAGGAACGAATGCTTGAGCTCCAGCGGGGCCTGGTCGTCAAAATCCTGGTCGAAGTCGCCCAGAGCGATTGGCACTGGACCGAAAACGAGTATGGGCTGGCGCGAGAACTGTTCGAGCACTGCTGGGGCAGGCGGCTCAACCGCGCGGAGTTGAAAGAGGCCCTGAAAGAAGTCTGCAGCCGTGCCAGCGAGATCAGTTGGGCCAGTCTCTTTCGTCCTTTTGCCGAGTTTCCCGTGCTCCGCAAGCGAATCGGCGAACTGGAGACGATTGTGCTCCGCATCGGCAACCTGGTGGCCAAGATCGACGGTGTCTGGCAAATAACTCTGGCGCGCTGGCTGCGCAAGCTGTAGAACATGGGGAAGGAGTGTTCTGTGTTCTTTCGGCAGAATGGAGCGAGCCATGGATTCGAGTTCTTCGAGGGTGGATCGTGCGGCCTTGCGAGAGCG
>DASZPH010000099.1:0-73366 GCA_035550375.1 Pirellulales bacterium
CGGGCTGCGGCTTTAGGCGACGACGACCGACTCAGCCAATGGATCCTCAATCGCCCCGGTTCCCCTTTTTACCGAAGATCGACTGCCGACCAGGATCCACTGGCCTGCGCTGCCTAAAAATCAAATCACCTTATGCACCCAGGGCGGGTGGCAGCCGACCGTCGTGCGGTTCGCCGCGCGGGACGCCACAAGCGCGAGGCGGTTGATCGCAACTATCTACGTATGAAAGATTTATGGTCAACGAGTCGACTTTGTGAAAAAAAGCACGAATTCGCCTCTCAGCCCGTTGACACCCCAAATTGCCTCAATTAGATTAACGCTCCTTAAGGGATTTGGGCGCGAAAACGGGTAGCCGGTCGGGAGTTGTCTAAGGCAGATCGGGCAAGCAGCCGATCTGCTGCCTAATCTATTTCCGAGCAGGGAGATAGGCGGAAGCGGCAAATGAATTCACCGCGGATGATTCGCTGGTGAACTCCTCCTCAAACGAACCCTCGCCCGTCGCCGAGGCCATGACCTGGGTATCTCGGGTGATGGCCGTGGTGGCGGTGATGGTCTTGCCCGGCTTAGCGGGCCTCTGGCTCGATAAGCGTTGGGGGCTCGGCTTTCTCGGTTTGACGGGATTCGTCATCGGGCTCACGTCCGGCATTGCTTACTTGATAACGATCACGAAGCGGCCTCCCGACCGACCGACCTGAAGCCGGCCGGCGCGAAACGAATGCGTGCCGAGTCGCCGATCGACCTGAGAAGGAATTGAAGCGGTGGAGAAATCTACGGATGGCCGGTCTGGCCTTCGCCTGCCGGCGGCGTGCATCGTGTTGGTGCTCGCGATCGCGCTGGCCGGCGCACTAGGCGGATCGATCGCGCACGGCCAGCAAGGATTGCTTGGCTCGGCCGCGGTGGCCGTGGCGGCGCTCACGTGCGGCCTTTCGGGCGTCGCGGCGCTGGCCCTGGCCGGCCTCTTGTCCGGCACGCGCTGGGGAGTTCACGGAATTCTCGCGGCCGGCTTTGTCCGCTTCTTTCTGCCCCTCGCGGTTGTCACGGCTTCCGCTGCCGTGCAAGGCCCCCTTTCGCGCGCAGGTCTGTTCGGCTACATGGTGATTTTCTTTCTGATCGCCCTGGTCCTCGAGACCTTGTTGCTGGTGGGCGTGCTTCGGTCGGATAGCAACCCAGGCAGCGTGGCCTGGAGGGGGCGGTAGTCCATGGCTGATCCCATTCTGCACATCAAGGATGGCTACTTCTTCGAGGTGCCGAAGGCGGTCTGGCGATACAATTTTACCACCCGCGAGGAAGTGCAGGAGCACTTCCCTTTTATACCCACTCTGATCGCCAACCACCCCGACGCCACGGCGGCTGACTTCAGCCGCGGCCTGTCGGGCAAGGTCATTATCCCGCAGCCGTTCGCCACGCTGAAGAACCTGCACGACAAGGAATCGGGCTTCGCGATTTCCAAGTTCATGATCCTGGAAGTCGTTATCGGGATTCTTCTCGTGGCGATGTTTTCGTGGCTGTCGCAACGCATCGTATCGGGGGGGCCTCCACGCGGAAGACTCTGGAACCTGATCGAGTCGATCTTGCTGTTCGTCCGCGATGAGGTGGCCACGCCGGCCATGGGCAAGCACGAAGCCGAGCGCTTCACGCCGCTGTTGTGGACCATGTTCTTCTTCGTGCTGTTTTGCAACCTGTTTGGCATGCTCCCCTGGCTCGGGGCACCCACGGGAGCATTCGGCGTCACGTTCGGTCTGGCGTGCGTCACCTTCGGCACCACGTTGGCGGCCGGAATGAAGCAATTCGGGTTCGTCGGTTTCTGGAAAAACCTCGTGCCGCACATGGACCTGCCCTGGTGGCTGCAGCCGCTGAAGCTGCCGATCTTCGCCATCGAATTGCTTAGCCTGGTGATCAAGCACGTGATTCTCAGCGTGCGTCTCTTGGCCAACATGGTGGCGGGGCACCTGGTGCTCTTGGGCATTCTGGGGTTGATAACCGTTGCTGCCCAATACAGCATCAGCCATTGGTTGCTGGTGTCGGGAATCAGCGTGGTAAGTTCGACGCTTCTCAGCCTTTTGGAGCTGTTTGTGGCGTTTTTGCAGGCATACATTTTCACCTTCTTGTCAGCGCTGTTTATCGGTGCGGCGGTGCACCATCACTAGCCGCGAAGCGGCGTCGAACCGAACCGGCGCTGGCAGTAACGCCCTTTTTAACCAAGGAGAAAAGACCCGTGAGTAAGTTTGTTTCGATCCTTACGGTGGCCGTGGTCGCCGTTTTGTTGGTTGCCTCGCCAGCCCTTGCTCAGGGCGAAGGCGGCAGCCAGGTGAACGCCAGCGCGATGGGCTGGACGCTGATCAATTTGAGCGGTGCTCTGGGCTGCGGCCTGGTGGTCATCGGCGCGGCCTACGGCATCGGCCGGCTCGCCGGCTCGGCGCTGGAAAGTATGGCCCGCCAGCCCGAGGTGGCGGCCAACATCCAGGTCGCCATGATCATCGCGGCGGCGTTGATCGAAGGTTTCACCTTCTACGCGCTGTTCATCTGCTCGCAGCAGAACCCGTTTAAATAAGCCACGCCCCGACGGCCCTGACGCATGGGAAAGGTATCGAACGTGAGTCGCTTGCGATCCATCGTGGTCTTTCTGGTTGTTTGTGTGTGCGCTGCGGCGCCGGTGACTCTGCGCGCCGCCGAACAGGGCGGCGAACAGCACGCTGGCCAAGAGCACGCTGGCGAACATGGGGCCGGCCACGGCGTCCATTTCGGCCAGGAAGACGTCGACCTCGATCCGTCGGAGCTGAAAGGCGATCTGGCGATTTTCACCTTCGTCGTCTTTTTGCTCCTGGTCGCCATCCTCGGGAAGTTTGCCTGGGGGCCCATTTCAGTCGGGCTGGAGAGGCGCGAGCACCGCATCGCCGACCAGATCGCGGCGGCGGAGCGCGCCAACGCGGAGGCCAAGCAGATGCTCGTTCAATACGAGCAGAAGCTGGCCAGCGCGCAAGACGAGGTGCGGCTGATCATCGACGAGGCGCGACGCGACGCGACGCACACGCAGCAGGAGATTCTCACCCAGGCGCGGGCCGACGCGGCAGCCGAGATGGACCGGGCTAAACGGGAGGTGGAGACGGCGAAAGATCAGGCCTTGCGCGAGCTGGCCGAAACCAGCGCCAAGCTGGCCGTGGACCTGGCCTCCAAGATCCTGCGTGCTCAGCTCGACGCCAACCAGCATGCGCAGCTCGTGGCCGAAGCCTTGTCTCGTTTTCCCAACCCAAGCGCCAACTGAGCCGGTCCATGCCCGAAGACGCCTACCTAGCATCCTCGCTCGTCGACCACGATATCGACGTGGGCGCTTATCGCGTCGGCATGGTCTACGGCAAGGCGCTGCTGGCGGCCACCGAGAAGGCCGGGAACACCGACGAGGTGATGGACGAACTGGACCAGCTCATCGATCTGCTGGTAAAGCAACCGAAGATCGACGAGATCATGGCCTCTGGCATGATCGCCGGCGACAGGAAGGTGGCGATGGTCGAGCGAGTGCTCGCCGGCCGGGTCACGCCGATCTTTCTGAACTTTCTCAAAGTCGTCGCCTCGCACGGCCGCGGCGGCTTTTTGAGGGCAATTCGCAAGGCGGTACGAGACCTGCGCGATCAGCAACGGGGGCACGTACGCGTGCAGGTGACCACGGCTGTGCCGCTTGATGAGGGGCTTGTCGAACGCATTCGAAATCAACTCAGGGGCATGCTGGGGGGCGAACCCGTCCTCGCGCAGAAGGTCGACCCCGACCTGATCGGCGGACTGGTGTTCCGCGTCGGCGATACCGTTTACGACGGATCCGTAGCGACGCGCCTGGCCCAACTCAAAAGTCAGATGATCGACAGGAGCATTCATGAAATTCAACGCCGACGAGATCGCCTCAGTCCTGCAACAGGAAATTGAGCAGTACGAAGCTCAGATCGACGTCCGAGAGGTCGGCCGCGTGCTGGAAGTAGGCGACGGCATTGCCCGCGTCTACGGCTTGTCGGGAGTGATGGCCGGTGAAATGGTCGAATTTCCCAGCGGGGTGAACGGCCTGGCCTTCAATCTCGAAGAGCACTCGGTGGGCATCATTATTCTCGGCGACTTTCTCTCCATCAATGAAGGGGACGAAGTGCGCAGCACTGGGCGCCTTTTGAGCGTGCCGGTGGGAGATGCCGTGATCGGCCGCGTCGTCGATCCGCTGGGCAATCCGCTCGACGGCAAAGGCCCGATCGTCACGGCCGAGCGGCGGCCCGTCGAGTTCATGGCTCCCGGCATCGCCGGACGGCAGCCGGTGCGCGAGCCGCTGCAGACCGGCATCAAGGCCATCGACGCGATGACGCCCATCGGCCGCGGCCAGCGCGAGCTGATCATCGGCGACCGCAAGACGGGCAAGACGGCCATCGGCATCGACGCCATCATCAACCAGCGGCAATCCGGCGTGAAGTGCTTTTACGTGGCCGTCGGACAAAAGGAATCGACCGTGGCCACGGTGGTCGAGGCTTTGCGGCGCAACGGAGCGATGGATTACACGACGGTCGTGGTGGCCGGCGCCAGCGACCCAGCCCCTCTGCAATACGTGGCCCCTTACGCCGGCACGGCGATGGCCGAATTCTTCATGTACAAGGGCCAGCACGCGCTGATCGTCTACGACGATTTGTCGAAGCAAGCCGTGGCCTATCGGCAGCTTTCGCTCTTGATGCGGCGGCCGCCGGGACGCGAGGCCTATCCGGGCGACGTGTTCTACTGCCACAGCCGCTTGCTGGAGCGTTCGGCCAAGCTGAGCGACGCGCTGGGAGGCGGTTCGCTCACCTCGCTGCCGATCATCGAGACCCTGGAAGGCGAGGTGTCGGCCTATATCCCGACGAACGTGATCTCCATCACCGACGGCCAGATCTATCTGCAGCCCGACCTGTTCTTTGCCGGTCAGCGGCCCGCGATGAACGCCGGTATTTCGGTGTCGCGCGTGGGCGGTGCCGCCCAGATTCCGGCGATGAAGAAAGTGGCCGGCGGCCTGCGTCTCGACCTGGCGGCATTTCGCGAGCTGGAGGCGTTCGCGCAGCTCGGAACCGATCTCGACGCGGCCACGCAGGCACGCCTCGATCGCGGCTACCGCATGATCGAGCTTTTGAAACAGGGCCAGTATCAACCGATGGACGTGATCGACGAGGTGCTGAGCATCTACGCCGGCACGCGCGGGCACTTGGACAAGATCCCGCGCGACCAGGTGGCCGACTGGGAACGTGGGTTTTTGACCTTTATGCACGAGCAGAAGTCTGAAATTCGCGAGAAGATCGCCAGCACGAAGAAACTCGACGACGACACGGCGGCCGCGCTGGAGACGGCAATCGCGGAGTTCCAGAAGCAGTTTGCCGGCAAGAAACAGGAGGTGGCAGCGAAGGCCTAATAGGCCGACACCGATTGGGCGGGCCAGGACGGAATCGGGTGTCTGGCGAGAACGTCGACACCACGTAAAGGCGAGATTACCGAAATGGACGAACAAACGAATCCGTATGATGCGCCGCAAACGCCCATCGAGCCGCCCGCGAGCGTCTCAACGGCAGACCGCGACGCCAGGATGTGGGGGATGTTGTGCCACTTATCGGCGCTGTCGATGTACGTCAGCGGCATCGGCTTCATCGTTGGCCCACTGATTGTATGGCTGGTCAAAAAGGACGATCACCCGTTCATCGACGACCAGGGGAAAGAGTCGCTGAACTTCGAGATTTCGATTTTGATTTATTACATCGTGTCGACGATCGCGATCTTTTGCGTCATCGGCATACCGCTGCTGGTGATCCTCCATTTTTTCCATATTGTGATGATCATCGTCGCGGCTGTCCGAGCAAACGGCGGAGAGACCTACCGCTACCCGCTCACGATTCGACTGATTAAGTAACGATTTCCCAGACCGCCCGTTATGGCTAAAGCCAGAGCACTCGACAAACGTCGCAAGTCGATCAAGAACATCCGCAAGATTACGCGGACGATGGAGCTGATCGCCACGGCGCGCTTCAAGAAGGCCATGGACCGCGCCGCTGCCGCCACCGCCTACACGCGGCGCATCACCGCGCTGGTGGCCGATTTGGCACGCACAGGTCTGGAGGTCAGCCATCCGCTGCTTGAGGCTCGCGAAGTAACCAAACGCGCCGTGTTGCTCGTGCTCACCGGCAACCGCGGCCTGTGCGGCGGCTACAACGCCAACGTGCAGCGCGCGGGCATGATGCGCTACAACGAGTTGAAGGCGTCGGTGCCCGAGGTGACCCTCGAAGTGTCGGGCAAACGCGGCATCTCGGGCTTTCGCTTTCGCGAGATGATGCCCGACCGCACCTACACGCACTTCGAGGACAAGCCGAGCTTCGACGAAGTCGACGTGCTGGCGAACCGCTACCTCGAAGAATACGCCACGGGCCAACTCGACCGCCTGGACGTGGCCTACACGCGTTTCGACGGCATCGCGCGGCAGGTGGCGACGGTCGAAACGCTGCTGCCGCTTGGTTCTTTGGCCGGCACGTCCTCGGAAAGCGAGCAGCATCACAGCCAGGTCCAATACGAGTTTTTGCCCTCGGCGGCAAGCATCCTGGAGGAAGTCGTCCCGACCAGCTTCAAGGTGAAGCTTTTTAAGTGTTTCCTCGACGCGGCGGTAAGCGAGCAAGTGGCCCGTATGGTGGCCATGAAGGCCGCCACCGAAAACGCCGACAAATTGATCAAACAACTATCGATGACTTACAACCGCGCCCGTCAGAGCCAGATCACCGGCGAGATCATGGAAGTGCTGGGCGGCGTGGAGGCGCTCAAATGATGATCGCTAAACATGGTCCGTCGAGATTGGCTGCGATCGCGTTGGCCTACGCGAGCGTTCTGGTCCTCTTCCTCTCGCACGCCGTCACGAACGCCGCTGAGCCGGTAGTGACCTTGCGCGGGCATGAAGACATGATCATGGGACTTGCTTTCAGCCCAGACGGAAACCTCTTGGCGTCTGGCAGTCACGATGGAACCGTTCGGCTTTGGGACGTTGCCAAGCGCTCTCAGCGAAAAGTGCTTCGTGGTCACAAGAAGGGTGACTTCGTTCTTTCAGTGGCATTTTCACGCGACGCCAAAGTTCTCGCATCGGGTGGCTCTGATAAAACGGTCGCACTCTGGAATATGGCAACCGGAGAGCAACAGACATCGTTTGGGGGCCACTCGGATAGTGTGATGGCGGTCGCATTTTCCCCGAGCTCCGACATTTTGGCATCCAGCGCCGCGGCTGAAATCTTTATTTGGGACGTGCTGACGGGAAAGCGAATTGGCAATTTACAAGCAAGTTCGCCACAACCGACGGAGTTGGTGTTCTTCCCCGACGGTAAAACGCTTGCGTCGGCCGGGTTCGCGAAGCCGATCGAACTGTGGGATGTCGAGAAGCGTTCGAAGCGAATGGACTTGAAAGGCGAAGATTCGCCAAAGTTGGCCATGACGTTGTCACCGGATGGGAAGACCATCGTTGCCTCTGGCACAAAAGGTACGGTCGTGGCATGGGACGCGCTGAGCGGCGCGATGCGCGGCCAGGTTGGCGGCGCGCGTGCCGAGAACGTTTTGAGCCTGGCGTTCTTGCCGGATAACAAGACCATTGTGACATCCTCGATGAAGGGCGCGAGAACCTGCGACCTGAAAGCCGGCAAAGAACTGCAGTTTTTTCCGGTCCGCGAAGGTGCGAATGGAACCGTCACGTCGATCGCTGTCTCCCCCGATGGGAACACTCTTGCAATATCGGACTTGTTCGAGATTAAGCTGTTCCGGCTAACCAGTGAAAAGTGAGCCCGCCAGCGACCGCACACCACATACGGCGTTCCCTAAAGACTGCCTGAACCCCGAACCCTTGAATTTGTCATGGCAACCGCAACCCTCCATAGCTCCAAACATGAAACCGACGGCCACAATCTGGGCCGCGTCACGCAAGTTATCGGCTCGACGTTCGACGTGGAGTTTGCTCCCGATCGGCTGCCGGCCATTTACAACGCCGTCAAGATTTCGGCCGAACACAAGGGAGTGAAGGTGGAACTGACCGGCGAGGTGCAGCAACACCTCGGCGGCGGGCGCGTGCGGTGCGTGGCTCTCGGCAGCACAGACGGCATGATCCGTGGGCAGGAATGCCTCGACACGGGGAAGCCGGTGACTGTGCCGGTTGGCAAGGCCACGCTCGGCCGCGTTTTCAACCTGCTGGGCGACGCGATCGACGGACGCGGCCCGGTCGAAGCCGACGAGCGCTGGGGCATCCATCGCGAGGCACCGGATGTCACCGACCTGTCGACGAAGACCGAATTGTTCGAGACGGGCATCAAGGTGATCGACCTGCTCACGCCGTTCGTCCGCGGCGGCAAGGCCGGTCTGTTCGGCGGGGCCGGGCTGGGCAAAACGGTGATCCTCACCGAGCTCATCGCCCGCATCGCCAGCGCCCACGGCGGTTACTCGGTGTTCGCGGGCGTCGGCGAGCGGACGCGCGAAGGGACCGACCTCTGGCTGGAAATGCAGGAAGCCAAGATCGGCGACACGGGCCGCAGCGTCATCGAGCAGACGTGCATGGTGTTCGGCCAGATGAACGAGCCGCCCGGCGCGCGTCTGCGCGTCGCCCTTTCCGCGCTGACGATGGCCGAATACTTCCGCGACACGACGGGCGCAGATACCCTCTTGTTCATCGACAACATCTTCCGCTTCTCGCAGGCCGGTAGCGAGGTGTCGGCGTTGCTGGGCCGCATGCCTTCGGCCGTCGGTTATCAGCCGACGTTGGCCACCGAAATGGGCGCCTTGCAAGAACGGATCGCGTCGACAAACAAGGGGGCCATCACGTCGGTACAGGCCGTGTATGTGCCGGCCGACGACCCGACCGACCCGGCCCCGGCGACGGCGTTCGGCAATCTCGACGCCTTCATTTACCTGGAACGGTCGATCAGCGAGAAGGGCATTTATCCGGCGGTCGATCCGCTGGCGTCCTCCAGCCGGATTCTCGACCCGCAGTACGTGGGCGAGCGGCACTATTCGGTGGCCCGCCGCGTGCAGCGCACTTTGCAGCGCTACCGCGAGCTGCAAGACATCATCGCCATTCTCGGCATCGACGAATTGAGCGAGCAGGACAAGCTCGTCGTGCACCGTGCTCGCCGCATGGAGCGGTTCCTCTCGCAGCCGTTCTTGGTGGCCGAGGTCTTCACGGGCAAGCCGGGCGAAATCACCAAGCTGGACGACACGATCCGCAGCTTCGAGGAAATCGCCGACGGCAAGTGGGACCATTTGCCGGAGAGTGCGTTCATGTACGTCGGCCCGATCGAGCAGGCCGAAGAGCAAGCGAAGAAAATGGCTGCGAAGAAATAGTTCTTCGTTTTCGGTCTGAGGTTCGATCCCCGCAGACCCAAGACCAAAGACCTAAGAGCTTTTTAGTATGGAACATCACGATAAATCACATAAGCGTGGCAGCCACCTGCAACTGGTGGTGGTGACGCCCGAGGCGACCGTGCTGGAAGAAACGGCGGAGTTTGTGGCTCTGCCGTTGTACGACGGCGAGGTCGGCATCGCTCCCTTGCACAGCCCCATGATCGGAAGGCTCGGTTACGGTGAGATGCGCGTCAAACACGCCGACCGCGTTTCCCGCTATTACGTCGATGGCGGGTTCGTGCAGGTCGTCGATGACGTGGTCAGCGTTTTGACCTCGCGTGCCGTGCCCGCCGGCGCGTTGGACGGGGGAGTTGCGGGGGAGCAGCTTGCCGAGGCCCGCCGCCGACCGGCAAATACGCCCGAGTTGATGGCCCTGCGCGAGCGCGCCGAACTCCAAGCCCGGGCGCAGTTGCGTGTGGCGCGCCACGCGGCAGGCGCCTAAGTGTCTGGGTGGCTCCGACGCTCCGCGGCGGAGAGGGCGGTTGGTTGGGCCCGCCTATCTCGTGACAACGCGCGGGGCTACTCTTGTTGAATGGAGATCAAGCTCGAAAAGCATCCCGAAGGAGTGGTCCTCCCGCTACGTGCGCACCCCGGCGCCCGCCGCAATGAGTTGCGATGCGCCGAAGACGGCGTCCTCCGGGCGTCGGTCACTCAAGCGCCCGAAAAGGGGAAGGCGAACAAGGCGATCGTCGAGCTTCTCAGTCGGAACCTCGGTCTGAAAAAGTCTCAGATCGAGCTGATCGCAGGTGAAACGGCTCAGCAAAAGCGTTTCTTGTTGCGAGGCGTTTCGGTCGACGAAGTCGCCCGGAAGCTTGACCAGCTTCAATAGAAGTCTCCAACTTCGGCTGAGAGTTCACTCGAGTGCGCCCGACCAGTCTGGGATGAGGTACTGAACCCCGCCGCCCCCCACATACTCGCCATATTTGGCCACGCCTGGCCTGACGCCAACAGCCACCTGCGGGGCGCGCCCCTGGGTCCAGGTGTCGACCGTGGGGGCGGCGCGGCTGCGAAAAGCTTTGACCGGCTTTTTCACGACGTACACCTTCTGCACACGTGTCGCGCTGCCGGCGCCGGAACTGATGCCGATCTGCTCGTTGGGCGTGCCGGCCGTAGTGAACCAATTGCCGGGTGTTCCTTGAGCACCTTGCACCTTCGACACCAGGCGCGTTCCCGGTCGCAGGGTTTCTTCGCCGGCATCGGCGAACTTCGACAGATCCATGGCTTTCAAATAGTTCGCCTTTTGCGTGCGGCTCAATTCGGGCATCTCTTCCGTGGTGAATCGGACGAAGGCCGCCACCATGTCGCGCACGCCTTGCGGCTTGTTGTGCAAGCCAATCATCTCCAGCAGCTCGCCGGCCTCCTCCTGCGCGGCCACGGCGTCCCCGGCGCCCGCCGCCGTCCCCGCCCCGGGGCGCCACCGCATGATGAGCGCGGTGACAGTCGCCACCCCCAGCAAGGTCACCGCTTTGGCCAGATGCTGCGACGCGGCTTCCAGATCGTTTTCCGTTTTCGCCCCGCCGGCGAGCAGGAGAAACTCGCCCAACTCGCGGCCGCCTTGAAACGCTTGCACGCCGACCGTCGCAACCGCCAGCGCCACCAAGACGGCGTCGATCGCCTCGCCCGCGCCAACCGCATGCGATGCCCCCCATGCCGCCAACACGGCGGCGGTAATGGCCGCGTTTTGCCGGGTGAACAGGGCGGCGAATTCTTCGCGCATTTCCGCCGGCAGCTTGTCCGTCGTCCGTTGGGCGGCGGCCATGAGTTTGCGTGTGTCGCTCCACGATGCCACATCTCCATTCCGGCCGAGCGGACCGGGAAATGGGGCGGCCTGGCGGACCATGGTTCCGTCTTGAACGTCGACGACGGGCCCGCGATCCAATCCCGCGGGACCGGGCAGCCTGGAACCAGCCATAGAGCATCTCCCGCAATAGACAACGGGTTGTTTCGGCCGATTGTACGGCGATCTTCGGCCCGGGCAAACGTGGGGCTTCTGGCCGCCGGCCGTGACGCCTTTTCAAGTCATCACGACTCCGTTCCTTCTCAGCTCGGCAGAAGTATCATACGTCGTTAAGCGGGCACCCGCCGCAAGTCACCCAGACGAGAGACGCCGACCCATGTTCAATCGCCGACAGTGGATAGCCGCTCACGGTTCCGCGCTGGCGGCCGTGGTTGCCGCCGGTGCTTCGGAGCAAGAGGGCTCTCGCCAGACGCCGGGACTCACGATAACGAATCTGAAAGTGACGCCGATCGCCCTGCCCGATCCGCCTCTGCTGGCGGCCAGCGGCTGTCACGGACCGTACTTTTTGCGGAACATCGTCGAACTGAAGACCGACGCGGGCTTTGTCGGAGTTGGCGAGACGCACGGCGGGCAGCGCGTCACCGAGGCCCTGCTTAAGTCGCGGGACGTCGTGCTGGGGCAAAACGCGTTCGCCTACCGGGGTTTTTCGCAGCGGCTAACGGCCCTTTCCCAGTCCGCGTACGCAGGAATTGAACTGGCGTGCCTGGACGCCTGCGGCAAGGCCACGGGCCGGCGTCTTTGCGAGCTGCTGGGCGGCCCGGCGCGCGAGGAAGTCGAATTCGCCGCCTACCTGTTTTATCGCTACGCCGCTGACCGGGCCGAACTGCTAGCCGATCGACGCATGGTCGACGACCGGGGCCGCGGCGACCGGGCTTTGGACGTCTGGGGAGAAGTGCGGTCCGCCGAGGGGATGGCCGCGTTAGCCGCCCACTTCCAGGAGCGCTTTGGATTTCGTGTCTTCAAGCTGAAGGCCGGGGTGCTTCCTCCCGAGACGGAATTGGCCACGATGCACGCCTTGGCCGAACGGCTGGGCAAAGCCTGTCTGTTGCGGATCGACCCCAACGGGCGCTGGAAAACAGAAACGGCGATCCGCGTGGGGCGGGCGCTAAAAGGGCTGCCGCTGGAGTATTACGAAGACCCGGTGGCAGGACAGGAAGCGATGGCCGAGGTGCGACAAGCCACCGGGCTGCCGATGAGCACCAACATGTGCGTCACCAGCTTCGAGCACTTGCCCCGGGCCTTCCGCCTGCAACCCATCGACGTCTTGCTTTGCGACCACCACTATTTTGGCGGCATGGCCGGCTGCCTGGCCCTCGGCCCCGTGGCCGACGGCGCCGGCTGGAAATTGAGCCAGCATAGCAACAGTCACGCGGGAATCACGATGGCCGCCATGATCCATCTCGCGGCCGCCTTGCCGCAACTCACGTTGGCTAGCGATACGCACTATCCGTGGCTCCCCGAAAAGGCCGACATCATCACCGCCGCTCTATCGATTCGCGACGGGCGGATGTCGGTGCCGACGGGAGCCGGCCTGGGCGTTGAATTGAACCGCGATCGCCTCGCCGCGGCGCACGACGTTTACAAGCGCTGCGGCATGCGCGAACGAGACGATGCAGCCACGATGAGGCTCATCGAACCCGACTGGAAGGGCGACTTGTTTTGAGGATCGGCCAGCACGGGCCCATCGTTTCTCTGATCCTAATCGTCATCCACGGTGAAAACCGCGCCGACGGAGAAGAGAAGGCGAGTGTTGGAGCCGCTCCCGCAAAGCCTCGATCTTCGCGGCCGGACCGGCCGGGCGCCTCGCATGAAATCCCGTCTGCTGCTCGGGCAGTGCCTTCCGCTGAGTTTGAAGGCGCGGCGGCGCGACAACCCGATCGGTTCCGCTGGGCTTAACGCCACTCGCGACCGGCTTTCCAGTCGCGGCTGGCTTTGGGGTCGCCTGGTCCGATTGTTTGCCCGCGGGCGGATCGTCGGCAATTCGCTTCTTGGACAAATCCTCCAACGCGGCAAACATCGCCGGGGGGAAAGCGGGACGGCCCTTGCCGCCGTCGGCCAGCGTATTGAGCGGCTGCACCCCCCCGCCCGTCGACGAGTGGGTTTCTAGAACGGCGGCGGCCTCTTCCGCCGGCGTCGGGACGGAGTGGTCACCGGCCGCCGCCGGGATTTCGCTCAAAACCAAGCTGCAAGCCGCGAAGAAAGCTATCGCCGCCAGAGAATAAGGCCCGGAACGGTACATCATTTCGCCCTCGACAAAATCCGGACAATACGACCAATTTACTGCCCGCCACCCATCATTATCTGGTGAAAGTCGCCGGCGGTTGCCTGAATTCTGTCGGACATTCCGGCAGGCACCTCAGGAAGCAGCCGCGGGGGCCTTCCGGTGCCTGAATGTGGGCTGAGGTCAATCGGCCGACGTTTCGTTCGCCTCGTCGGGGCGAGGAGCGTTGCTGATTGGCGGCGGAGTAAGTAATTCAATCAGCATCGCCTCGCGACGTTGTAACTCGCGCTCTCCCCGCCGACGTTGCCAGGCGGCGCCTCCGAAGAACGCGGCCGCGACCAGCGTGGCCACCAGCAGGGCTCGAATGGTGAATTGCAGACGGGGCATTAGGGCGTACCACTTCGGATTTGGCGCAGGCAAGCAATACAGTTTTAAGACAAGTTTTAAGACACGACCGTCCCCGGGCAAGTTCGACATGGGCGAGAAGTTCACCTATCATGAACCGGCCGCCAAAGCGACGTTTGTGACCTGTCCTTGAAGAGGATCGTTCCGTGGTCCGCATCGGATACTTGATCGTGGTGTCGCTGGGATTCTGGTTGGCAGCGCATTCCCGCGCTGACGAACCCGCGGCCGGCGCCGTAATTTCCTCGGCAACGACCGAGCAAATTCGCCAAACGGTCGATCGTGCCATCGGATATCTGCAAGCCGAAAGTGCCGCGTGGTTGAAAACGCGCAAATGCGCCGCCTGCCATCATGTGCCGATGCCGCTCTGGGCGCTCGCTGAGGCAGAACGGCAGGGATACGCGATCGACAAGCAATTCGTCGCCGAGACCATCGACTCCCTGCTGGGAAGCAGAGACAAATTGATGTCCTCAAAAATCTTTCCGAATCCGGCCGATCCGCCCGATCCGCGCCCGCAGGGCCGGGGGTTGAACATGGGGCTGCCGTTTTTGGTCGTGGCCGCGCATTCGTTCCCCGCGCTGGAGGAAGGGCAAAGACAGAGCCTCCGACTGATCGCCGACGAGATCGTCAGCAAGCAGCAGGCCGACGGTTCTTGGGAGTTCTTCGCCACGCTCAGGCGCCCGCCGATCAACGAAAGCCAAACGACCGATGCGGCCTGGATCGTCATGGCGCTCGATGACGAAACGGGAGCCGACGCCCCCGAATCGCAACGCGCGGCGCTGGCGAAGGCGATTGCCTGGCTCGATGCGGCCAAGGGCGCCGATCTGCATCAAGACAAAGCGATGAGGGTGCTTCTGCGGGTGCGCGCCGGCAGCACGCTCGAACCGACGCAAAACGCGGCGGTGCAAGCCGCGGTCACTGAACTGCTGGCCCTTCAGCGAGCCGACGGCGGTTGGAGCCAGACCGTCCCCGACTTGAAGAGCGATGCCTTTGCCACGGGTCAGACTTTGTATGCCTTGTCGCGCGCCGGCTATACGGCCGACCGGCCCGAAATAAAACGCGGGATCGACTTCCTCGTGGCCACCCAGACGCCTGACGGAAGTTGGCCGATGATCTCTCGGTCGACCCCCGACGGCTCGCCCGGCAGTTCTAAGCTTTTGACGCCCATCACCTGTGCCGCCAGTTCCTGGGCGACGCTAGGCCTGGCGAGGCTTGTGCCGGGGGCCGACTGAGCCGGCAGGTTCGTCCTGAACGATCTCCCATCTGTTAGTTGGGCCAGAAGTACCAGACGCCTTCTCGCTGATACCAGACCTGCCGCAACTCGGTGACGCCCGGCTTATCGGCGCTTCGCCCCGTTTCGATCGTCAGCGTCACGTCCGACACGTTGGGTTGGCGGACCGGAGTGGAGGTCACCGCAAGACGCGGTGGGGCGGCGGGCTCTCCGGGCGGCGCTTCCGCTGGGGTCGGCGGCGGGTGCTTCAGCAACCAACGGCGCAGGTCTCGATCGCGCGTCCGCTCGACGAGCTGCAACAGTTGCCCCGTGTCGCGCGCCAGCCAGGCGCTGGCCCACAGGGTCGCTCGCCCCTCCAAGGAATCCGGCACCGGCGACTTGACCGGAGCCGCCGGTGCCACCTCGCGCCCCGGTCGACTCATGGCGATGCCGCCGACGGCCAAGGCCACGGCCAGCGCGGAAGCGACAAGAAGAACCGTTCGCCCGCCAGCCGCCCGCGGCTCGCTTTGCTCGTCTGCTTCCTCCGAACCTAGAAACACCCGCGCCCGCTTCCAGCCGGAAAACGATGTCCGCACCTGGATCCAAAAGCCGTTGGGAGCGGGAACCTCGAACGGCTTTCCGAATCGATCCAGCCGACACCAGGCGCGGCAGACCCCGCAGTGCAGGATGCGGTCCAGACGGTTCCAGGGAACGAGTCCCTGCCCGCCGCAACGCGGGCACGTCACTTGCATTTGGCAATGCTCGTTGTGGCCGCGGCGCGGCGGGGCGACTTCCTTCATCGACAACCCTCTGGCCGTGTTGCGGCGGAGTGCCGCGTTCTAGATCGTGTAGATACGCCGGCCCGCCAGACGATCAGTTCACCAGCCCTGTGCCTGCTGGTAGCTGAGCGACGTTTCGTCGTATCCCACCCCGTTGAAATACTTATTGTCACCCCACGGTGTCGCCAGGGTCAGGTTGGTCAAGGTCGTCGGCTGCGGGAGGGCGACGCCGTTTTGTTGTGTGGGAGGAAGCGTGTTGACGAGTGTCGCATTCTTTTGAACGACGTAGCCCAGCTCTTCCAGGGTGTGGCTTTCGACATGCCCGTCGAGAAAGACCACGTTCCCACGTCCTTCGTGGCGCATTTCGACGGGCGAGAAGTAAACCACGATGTCGGTTCCCGTTTCATCCGGACCGTAGGGATCGAAGCCCGGGACGGTCTGCGGACAGGGGCTGTCTACGGTTGATCCGTCGGGGCGCGGACGCATGTGCGGCGGATCGAGCGTCATCGAGTGGCCGCCATGGGGCACGTTCCCGCCGCGGCTGTCGCCGAAACAAATGGTTCGTGACTGGTCGCGCACTTTACGCACGGGAAAGTTGAGCATGGGGGTCGTCACGTCGCCGTCGACCAGGTTGCGCGTGTTGCCCAGGTAGGCAAAGTTGTAGCCGTAGGCGCCGTTGCGAATACCCATCTGCGTTGGCCCCAGGAAGCTGTAATTGACGCTCAACTGGACGTCGAGCAGGGACGGGTCAAAGAAGATCTCGTTGTCCAAGGGCACGCCGGTATAGGTGGGATCGGCCGTTCCCGCCGCCTTGATCGCGTCCAGGTTTTGAGCGGGGCGGCCCAACTGTGCCGCGATCAGCCACTGCCACCTGGGGCGGTCCACTCCGTAAGGGTTCACGTAATTGGGGTCTTCAATTCGGTACGGCACGTAGCACGTATAAACGTCTTTGTACTGCTGCAATCCGAGGAAGAGCTGCCGCAGGTTCGATTTGCACTGCATCGAGCGCGCCACCTCGCGCGACTTCACAATCGCGGGCAACAACAGGGCCACGAGAATTACCATGATCGTTATCACGACCAAGATCTCAACCAAAGTAAATCCGCTCCGCCGTCGACACGGCAAACGGCCGCGGCGGCGACGGGAGCAGTGGTGAGATCGGTGCGGAGAGGTCATGCGAGGGACTCCAGGCGAATTGGGTTCTAGGGTTTAGGCAACGACCAAGGTCGCTGGCGAGTAAGCACGCGGCATGCCAATCCAAAAGCGTGAGGGTCCGTGGCGCAAACGCCCGAGAAACGGGGGTCGGCCTTTCCGCTCGCTTTTCCGAGAAGGTAATTTGTCAGGCGAAAAATTCGCCATTGCTGACGATTTTGGTGCCAGCTCCCAACGCCTCGAACACCAGCGTTCAAGTAGAGTGCCTACCGCCTGCGAACCTTCCTTGGTTCCGCAGAACGGGGGGCATACAATGGCCGAGAGTTACGGCCGCCGACACGAACATGAGGGAACGAATGAAAGGCCGCATGCCGATCTGCCTGGCGTTCGTCATGTCCGCCCTCTCGACGCGTCACCTGACGGCGGACGAGGCCGGCCCGCTCGAAGCCGGGGCGCTGCTGAAGCGAGTTGCGGCGGCATTCGCGGCCGCGGCCCGCGACCACAACCAGTACGTGACGCGCGACGAGTTTGTGGAGTCGTACCACGCGCCGGACCGCGACGAACGGATCCAGCGGTTTGACGAGGTCGATCCCTACCACGAAGGCAAACTAGACCGCGGGGCATTCCTGCGACTGCTATCGCCCACGGATGAGCGGGGTCGAGTTGCCGATCCCATCGCGGATTTGGAGCAGTCCGCAACCGCCAGGTGGCAGGCCGTCTTCGCCGCGGCCGGCGGCGAAGGGAAGCGCGCGTTAACGCGCGACGATTGGCCGGCACAACAGATCGTCGAGGAGATTCCCCTTCTGGCCGGCGTGACTTTCGACGAGTGGGACAAGAACTCCGACGGCAAGGTCGACGGCGCCGAGGGCCGCTGGTTGCTGGCGGTCGCCTTCGGCTCGACGCAGCCGGACGGCCGGCCGATCCGCACGTCAACCGGCCGCGTGTTTGCCTGGTACTATTTTCGCGCGATCGACCGCAACGGCGACGGCTTCCTCTCGCGCGCAGAGTTCGTTTCGCAGCACCACGAAGGGAGGGAGAAAAGCGAGGCGATCTTCGCCAGGCTCGATCGCGACCGCGACGACCGGCTCTCCGTCGAAGAAACGCGCGAATTGCTGTGGCACGATACGCTGGCCCATTTTTTCTTCTTCGACCGCGACGCAGACGGCTTCCTGTCGCCCAAGGAATTTGACGGCATCGGCTGGGGAGCCAGCATCGCCCGGCGGTGCGTGCCCGCCTTCGACGAGAACGGCGACGGCAAGATCTCCTTTCCCGAATACCGAACAACGATGTTCGCCAACGAGGCATCCAATTGGTACCTACGGCGTCGCGACGTCGACCACGACGGCCGCCTCTCGTTTCCGGAGTTCTACCAGGAGAAATCTCCCGTCCTCATCGCCCACAGCCGGTATTTTTTCGACCGTTTCGACCTCGACCGAGACGGTTTTCTCTCGCTGCGGGAGTTCGACTTTGAGGCCGATTTCGCGAGAGCCGACGCCAACCGCGACGGGGAGTTGACGCTGGAGGAGTTTCTCGCTCCCTGCCCCGACGCGGAGCGCGCCGATCGCCGGCGGCGGTTTTTGGTGTTCGATTTCGACGCCAACGGCAAGTTGGACGCGGAGGAATTCGAGAGCTACGCCTCGCCGGTCGACGAACGAAAGGAAATCCCCGATCCGATGAGGGAAATCCGTGATACGGCTCTGGGGAAATGGGAAGCGATTTTGGCCGCGGCCGACGCCAATCGCGACGGGGCCTTGTCAAGTACCGAATGGCCGGCGAAGCGAATTGCGGCGGAGATTCCGGCGCTAGCCGAGGTGCCCTTCGCGCTCTGGGACCGCAGAAGTGACGGCCAGGTCGACCGGGCCGACGCGTGCTGGCTGTTCGACGTGGCCTACGGGCTGACCCAGCTCGACGGGCGGCCGCTGCGCACGAGCACCGGCCGGGTTTTTAGCTGGTATTATTTCCGCAACGTCGACGGTAACGGCAACGGCCTTGTTTCGCGTGAGGAGTTCGCGGCGCGGCACCACCAACCGAACAGCGCCGAAACATTTGCCCTGCTCGATGCCGATGGAGACGGCAACTTGACCGATCGGGAAACATGGTCTTGGCTGTGGCACGACACGATCGGTGAGTTCTTCGCCTACGACCGCGACCATGACGGCTACCTGACGAGCGCGGAAATGCTGGGTATCGGCTGGGGACGTTATATTGCGCGTGCGTGCGTGCCCGCCTTCGACGACGACGGCGACGGAAAACTCTCGTTCCGTGAGTTCCGCCAGACGACCTTTGCCAACCAGGCTTCGGATTGGCCGCTGCGCCGGGACTCGGATGGCGACGGCCTGATCTCCTGGTCGGAGTTCTGTGTGAACCAACGGCCGCTGTTGATCGGTCAAAGCCGTTTTTTCTTCGACCACTTTGATCGCAACCGGGACGGCTTCTTGTCACCGCTGGAGTACGCGGTTGAAAACAACCCTAATCACGCCCAATTGCTCGCCTACCTCGACAGGCTTGAGCAATGCCTTCCACTGGAGGTCAAGGTCGCCACGCAGGTCTGCGGGCGGGCCGACGCGCAAGCCGCAGCGATCGAGCTTGCGGCCCGTGCGGCGATCGTCGAGCTGACCGAAGAGATGGACGCCGCCATGCGGAACAGCGCGCGCGGAAAGCGGACGGCGAGCGGGAATCGTTACCTCGGGCAGATCTTCCTGCTGCTCCCCGATGGCGCCCATTCGCCGCACGTCCTGCTACGCCGCAAGCTGTCTGCGGTGCTCCAAGCGCGCTTGAGCGCAGCCGACGCACCGGCCGCCAAGTCCGCCGCCTGGGATGAGGCGATTAAATCGCTCGACGCCGAGACCGTGCGGGCAGTGAAGCGCCGCCGGCGCGCCGCGGCCTTGGCGCAGGTGGCCGTGCTGGATGACGCGCTCTTGCTGTCGAAGAACCAGCGCCAAGAATTGTGCGAGCTGCTCTGCCAAGACGAGAGCGATCGCTGGTGGACCCCAATGAATTCTGGCGTGATGATCGACCCTATCGTTGAAAGGTTGTTTGTCTTGCTGTCCGTCCAGCGGCTGGGGTACTTCACCGTGCCCGAGGACCGCATCGCGAAGATCCTCACGTCGGCGCAGTCGACAACGTTCAAGGAGTCGCAGCAACCGCAACAACAAGAAGTCGTCGTCGTCCTCGAGCAGGCGGCGCCAGCGCAGCAGCCGGGACTAGCCGCACCACCGGGAATGGCCGGCCCGCCAGGGCGCAGGCGAGTCGTGCGTCGCGGGCCGACGCTGGAAGTCGAAGAGCGGGGGTTGGCACGCTACGTCGAGCAGCGGCTGGACGAGATCGACGCGGCGTGCGGCCTCAGTCCTTCTCAGCGCGACAAATTGTCGCTGGCGGCAAGACTGGACGTGGCTCGTTGGCGAGAAGAGCGTACGCCGGCTCCCGCCGAGAAGTTGAAAGAGGGGGAAAAGCTGGTCGTTCAACAAGTGCAAGCTCAAGGCGGCACCACCCCGCTGCCGTTGAACATTTTTGACCGCACGGACTCTTATTTCCGAAGATCGCTGCAAGGCCGTTTGCCGGAAGAACAGAGGCGCGGGTTGGAAGTCGCGGCTCGCGAGCGGCGCGAGTTCCAGAGGCAGGCGTTGGTGGAGGCCATCGTGATCGGCTTCGAGCGGGCGGCCTCGCTCACCGGCGCGCAGTGCGAAGCCCTGGCCAACCTTTACGACCGAGCGCTCGCCGATCTGGACACGATCCCCGCAGCCGACTGGCGAGCGGAGTGCATGCTCCGGGTGATCCACTTGTCATTTGACCAGGTGCGGCCGTTGGTCTTCGACTTCCAGGTCTCCGCCGCCGAGCGGCGACACGCGGAACTGGCCGATTCGGCGCGGCAGTTCAGAGGGTGGGTGGCGAACGGAGTTCGGTGAGCATGGAACCACTTCAGGGCCAGTCCAAGGATCTCGTGGCGATTGCGACATTTGCGCGCTCCACCGAAGCGGGCGCGGCGAAATTCGCGCTGGAGGCGGAGGGGATCGGCTGTGTTTTGAGTAATGAAGCAGTCGTCGGGATGTACGGCATCGCGGCCAATGCGCTGGGCTATATCAAGCTGCTCGTTCCGGCTTGTGACGCCGAGCGAGCGCGCAACGCGCTCGATACGCCCTTTAACGATTGGCCCAGCTTCTCGTCAGCCGGAACCTGGCGCTGCCGGCAGTGCGGCGAAGAGATCGACGACCGCGTCGACAAGTGCCGACATTGCGGTGCTCCTCACCGCCAGGGCCGTCCGCCGTCGGCCGGGAGCCCGGAGGAAGCGGGCTTGGTTCGAACGCTTCTGGAAGCAGAGCGCGACGAGGCCCGCCGACAGGCAGACAACCCCTACGCCCCCCCACGGATCTCACCAAATGAGCCGGAATCCGAGGATGAAGACGACCATTGGGGCGACGGTTCCGGCCAGGCGCGATGCGCCGGTTGCGGACGCCCGCGAGTGGCGGTGTGCCCCTTCTGCAAGACGAGCGGACGCCGATTTAGGCCGGCCGATATGATCGAAGTCGAGCAGTCGGACGGGGTGCCGCATGTTTTGATTTGCCCGATCTGCGACGAGCCGTTCGAGCCGGCGTATTTGCGCACCTGCGAGTGGTGCGGCCACGACTCCGGCGAGGGAATCGAAGTGCCGGAAATCGTTCGCCCCCTCCAGTCCGAGCCAGTCAACTGGCGTGTCGTGCTCGTGGGGATGGCCGGAGCGGCGATCGTGGCGGGACTGGTGATCTATTTCGCGCGATTGCTGTCGTGAGACCCCGGAGATGGATGTGCTTGCCACACAAAGGCTGCTTCTGCGGACGTGGAAAGAAGCCGATCTGGCGCCGTTCGCGGCACTCAACGGCGACCCCCAGGTGATGGAGTTCTTTCCTAAAGTGCTCTCGCGAGTCGAAAGCGACCAGCGAGTTGCTCAGATCAAGGAGCATTTCGAGCGCCACGGGTTTGGCCTATGGGCGGTCGAAGTCGAGGGCGTAGCGGATTTCATCGGCTTCGTGGGACTAAACGTGCCGACCTTTGCCGCCCATTTCATGCCCTGCGTCGAAATCGGTTGGCGATTGGCCCGCGAACACTGGAATCAGGGCTACGCCAGTGACGCGGCCAGGGCCGTGGTTGCCTTCGCGTTCGACGAGCTTCGGCTGGACGAGATCGTGGCGCTCACCGCGGTGGGGAACCAGCGCTCGCGGCGCGTTATGACGCGCCTGGGAATGACCTATTCGTCCGGCGACGACTTTGAGCATCCGGCATTTCCCGAAGGCCATGCCTTGCGAAAGCACGTGCTGTACCGACTGTCTTCTTCAGCCCGCCGATAGGACGGCCAGAGACGGACGACGACAAACAGCAACAGGCTCAAACCGGCTAAGTTCAAAGCGATGCCGATCGTGTAATAGTTGCTCACGGCACGACGGTCTGGTATTCCCAGCGGTGCGCGGCATGGACGAACGCGGACCGCGGAAACCGGTGACCGGCCCGGTAGCGCAAACACCACTCTCGCCCGGCCGCAAGCGCGAAGAGCAAGCTTGCGGCCCCCACGTCCGCCAGGGCGACGAGCTGCCAGGCGCGGGGACACTCGATCGCGGCGGCAATCGACACCGCGGCGGCAAACAGTGCCAGCAAGTGCAGCGTTCGCAGCCGCAGTGCCTGCGGCACCGCTGAGATCTGATCCAGATCGTAGGCCGCCAGGAAAGAATCCCACGTGGTCAAGTGCGAGTCTGTCATGTGCGTCATTTCTCCTCTGGCTCGTCGCCGGGCTGTTCTGGCTGCTCTTGCTCTTCGGCTGCGCTCTCGTCGGGCCGTCCCTCGTCGGGCCGCCCATCGTCCAGTCGTGCCTCGTCGCGAGGGCGCCCGTGACGTAACCCGCCGTGAGGGGGCCCGCCGTGACGTGGCCCCTCGCCGCGTGGCGGCTTCGGCCCAGGCGGTCCGTCAAAGGGCGGTTTATGCAGTCCGTCGACCGGAACACCGGTCAATTCGTTCCAGCGCCGGATCTGGTCCTGGTTCAGCAACTCCAGCACCTTTGAAACGGCCTGACGGTCATCTGGCGATTCCCCGGGGGGCGGCGGCCTGCGATCGGGTCGTCCAGCTTCGTGTCGGCCGTGTTCCCGCCGAGGGCCGGGACCGCCGGGCGGCCCGCGGTCCTGCTCCGGGTGTTTGCCAAAATAGGCGCGTTCGATCTTGCGAATGGCCGCGCGTTGGTCGCCGGTCAACTCGAGGGCGGCCACCACATCGGGTTCTTTGAAGGCCGATAAGCCTTGCCACTGCATGAGCAATTGTGCCAACCGGCGCATCTGCTTCGCGTCGAGCACCTGGTTGAGCGCTTGTTCGCGATTCTCGGCAACGACCGCCACGCGGTGCCGGCGGCTATCTTCGTCCGCCCCGTCCAGTTCGGCGTGCAGTTCTTGCCACTCCGCGTCCCATTGCAGCATCAGCCCCGCGATCAGCTCGTTCTGCTCGTCATTCAGCCGCAGCTCGCGGATGACGACCGGGTTGTGCAGCAGCAACGTCTGCATGCCGCGGCGTAGCAGTTCCAGATCCCGTAGAATCCCCTTCACCTTCTGTTCCGTGGCCGCCAGGTCGGCCTGCGACGCCGCGTCGCCACGCCGCTGTTCGATTAGATCCTGATAAAAGCCGAGGGCGGTCAGCAGAAGCCGCTTGCGGGTCTGGGCCATGTAGAAGTTGTCGGCCAACTCGTCTTCGCTCACCTTCACGAAGACGTCCACGGTTTGCCGAGCCTGGCGAAAGAGTTCTTCCGCCTCGTTGGCCCGCTGCGCGGTCTTCGCCTGTTCCTGGGCGATCATGCGATTGCTGATCGCCAGAGCCACCAGGCAGACCGTCAGCAGAAGCACCGTCGCCACGACAACCGACGGGTGCCGGCGCGACCATTTGCGCGCCCGGTCGATCGGCGTCGGCCGACGGGCGAGAATCGGTCGATTGTCAAGAAACCGCCGCAAGTCGTCGGCCAGTTCGGCGGCCGAAGCGTAGCGCTCCGCGGGCGTTTTGCGCAGCGATTTGAGTACGATCGTTTCCAATTCGACGGGAATGGCACGGTTGATGTGCCGTGGAGCTTTCGGCTCGCCGTGCAGGATCTCGTACAGCAGCTCATGGCGCGTTTCGCCGGCGAAAACGGGCTCCAGAGTCAACAACTCATAAAACGTCGCCCCCAGCGAATAGATATCCGTGCGGTGGTCGACCGTCGTTCGCTGGCCGGTCGCCTGTTCGGGGCTCATGTAGCGAAATGTCCCCACCAGGTCGCCGGTCCGCGTCAGGCTGGCGTCGGCCTGAAACAGCGCCAGGCCAAAATCGGCGACCCACAGCGAGCCCGACGTGTTGACCAGCAGGTTCGCCGGTTTGATGTCGCGATGTACGATGCCGACCTGGTGGGCGTGCTCCAGCGCTTCGGCCGCCTGAATCATCAGCCGCACGACCTTTTGGAAATAGTTGTCGCCACCGCGCTGGGAGCGGGCCGTCATCGTCAGCGAGGCGACGGCGGTCGAATGGAGTAGTTCGCTTGGTGCCGGCCGCTTCGGCAAGACGTTCGTCCGGTCGGGAGTTCCTGGGGGACTTCCCAGGTAGGTGTCGGTGGCCGGGAAGCTACCCCCCACGTCCGCGGAACCGTTCTCCGCGCCTCGGCTGCCCGCGTTTCGCGAGCCGGGCTTGGTGTTACCTCCGGCCATAGCGAGGCCGGCCTGCTCGCGCAACTGCCCGATCAAGACGGCGAGCGAGTGCCCCTCGATAAGCTGCATCGCATAAAAATGGACGCCCCGTTCGCAGCCGACGGCGTAGATCGGCACGATGTTCGTATGGTGCAGCAGGGCGGCCGCTTGCGCCTCGTTCTTGAACCGTTGCAACTGGCGAGCGTCGAAGGTGGCCGCGAAGGGAAGCACCTTGAGGGCCACGCGCCGGCCCAACGACAACTGCACCGCCTCGTAGACGACCCCCATGCCGCCGCGCCCCAGTTCCCGAACGATCTGAAAATCGCCCAGGGCCCGCGGCGTAGGATCGCTCGTGCCGCCGCGGTCGGTTCCGGCGGAGGACGATCGCGGGCCCGCCCCGCGCACCATGTCGAGCCCGTCGAGGCACTGCGAGATGGCGCCGGCCAGTTCGGGATAGCGGCTCACGTACCTGCCTCGATCGGGCTGGCGGCCCTGGTCGAGCTCCGACATGTACTCCTGCACGACCGCCAGAACTCGCGGATCGTCGAGCGCATCGCCCTCGCCGAAGCTGGGCGGATCGATCTCGGTGTGGCTGCTGTCGATTCCGCTCATACGACTTCCTGCATCGCAGTTTTTAAAGTGGCCAGGGCGCGCACCCAAAGCTTTTGCACGCTGTCGACCGTGCGCTCCATGCGTCGGGCAACTTCAGGAAATGTCAGCTCTTCAAAATGCCGCAGAACGACCACTTCGCGGTAGTCGACCGGCAGCCGCCCGAGCGCTTCGGCGAGCAACACCCCCTGCTCGCGCTGGGCCACGTGCTGACTGGGCGTGCTCTGCAGGGCAAAAAACCCGCGGTCGATGGCCCGTGACGACTGGTCCAAGTCAACGTTCGCCGCCTGCTCGCGCCGCAGGTCGCGGCCCTGGGTGCCCAGGTAATGCCTGAGCAGGTTGCAGATCCTCCCGGCCAGAATCTCACGCAGCCAGCCAACGAACTCGGGCTCGCTGCGGCCGCGGAATCGGGCGAAGTTGCGGTGCGCCTCCAAGAAGGTCTCCTGCACCACGTCCGCCGCGTCCACCTTCGTTTGCAGTCTCCGGCCAAGCTCAACCCTCGCCAGCAACTCCAGATACGTGCGGTATCGTTCCAGCAGTTCGCCGCGAGCGACGTGTGACCCGCGTTGGGCTTGCGACAGCAACTCCAGGGAATCGGCCGGCATGGGTAGTCAGACGTACAGGAGGGTCTTAGGGTCGTTGCAAGTTCAAGAGTGCTTGGGGGCCGCGGTGCGATGCAGCCGCAGGCACCGCTAAGCCGCGGGTTAAACGGCAGGTGCCGAACTCGAACTCCTGAGCTGGAAACGCCCTAGTTTTATAGTAACGCCCGGCCCCCCCTTTACGCCGCCCGGCGCCGGGAAAATCGCCAGGATTTTGTGCCGATCCCGCTTTGGTAAAGGCCGGGGTGCAATGCTAAATTAGGACGTTCTCCGCCGGTCTCAATCCGGGAAAAGAGCGTGGATCCCGCCTGCCAGAAAGTAACGATCGAAGAACTCCTGGCGGCCGCCCGCGAAGGCGACGCCGCCCAGCGGGAACGCCTCTTTCAGGCCTGCCGCAGTTACCTGCAGATCGTCGCCCGCGCCCGGGTGCCGACCCGGCTGAAGCCCAAGATTGATGCCTCCGACCTGGTACAGCTCACCCTGCTGGAGGCGCATCGCGATTTTGACCGCTTCACGGGGCGCAGCGAAGGCGAGTGGCTGGCGTGGCTGCGTAAGATACTCTCTCACAACGCGGCCGATGTTGTGCGTCGTTACGCGGGCACCGACAAAAGGCAGGCCCAACGGGAAATACCCCTCCCGCAGCCGAACGACGACTCGCGGCTGGCCCCGGCCTGGGAGCCGGAGGGGCGAGAGCCGACGCCCAGCGAGCAGGTGGTATGCCACGAAGGACAACTGCAGGTGGCGGCGGCCTTGGAGTCGCTGGCTGACGACCACCGCGAGGTCATCATCCTCCGCAATTTCCAGCGGCTGGCTTTTGACGAGATTGCCGCTCGGATGCAGCGGTCGCGCCCGGCCGTACAAATGCTCTGGGCCCGCGCCCTGAAGAAACTGCAAGCAGCGATCGACGAACTATAATCCGCCCTCAAGACGCTGGCGGCACGCGATGCTCGGCCCGATTGATCAATTCGGTGGCCCGCGCCAAGAGGCCCGAATCAAACGAGCCGGCCTGGTCGGGGTCACGCGCCACGAGCGAGCGGCGACAATGTTGACACACCACGGTCCTTCCCAGGTATTCAACGCGAATCTGCAAATTGCGACCGCAGGTCGGACATTCCTGCACGAAAAAAGTGGCCTCCGCCATCCAGCTCTCCTTTCATCCGTCCACTGCCCCGTGAGTTTAAGACAAGAACGGAGCCAGTTCAATCGTCAGTTTGCGGCAAGCGATCGCCTTTTCGTAATTACGCAAAGGAGCTTGAGGAGGTTTGTGAGGTTCGCGCAGTTAGCGTAATTTGCGGTGCCCACGCCACGCAATCGACCTGGTTCAAGCGAGCCGGATATGCTGAACCTGCTGGTCCGTCATCCACTCTAGCCAGCCTTCCTGTTCCTCACTGAGCTCGACTTCCGTGCGGCTCTCGCTGTCGAGCGGCGAGATGACGAGGATGGCTCCCTCGTCAAGCCAGCCGCGAGCCCGTTCCAAGCTAACCCAATATTCGTTCAGGCCCAACGGCGGTACCCCCGCCTCGCCGGGGATGCTCATGAAATACGCAATTTCGTGTCGAAAGCGGTCCGACATTGGGTAGGGAGGCAGCGCGGGCCGGTCGACGGCGTGGACGAGTACGGGCATTCACTCAAGCTAACAGATAGCGACGGAGCGGCCAAACTCGTCCGTAAGCGTCCTGTATGAAACAGAGGGGCCTCGGTTCGACGTATGGTTAAGAGGGCCATCGAGGGGCACAACCAGCCCGCCGGAAGACAGAACATGACGAACTTCGTTGAAACCGTGCCGAGCCAGCGGCGGCTTGTCAAGCTATTTGCGGGTGCGGTGGCATTTGTGGGCGCATTGAGCCTTGGCGCCGTGGCGGCGGCAACCGAGTCGAAGGCAACCGAGTCGAAGGCAACCGAGTCGAAGACGGGCAAGAAGACGCCCGCCTCACGACCGGCCAAGCCGAAGGTCATGCCATCCTTTCAGGCGGTCAAGGGTGCCGTCAGCGCGCAATTGACGAAAAATCGGTACTACAAGCCGGGCGACGTGCTGTCTCGCAAGGAGATTGAGCCCATCTTTGGCGAACTTACGAGCCTCGGCTGGAAAGTGGAGGACCGCAAGGCGATTCTCGATCAGTTGCTGCCCGACGATTACTATTTGATCCGCGCTCTGCGCTCACCCACCAATAATGACTTCATGCGGCAGGTGGCACAAAATGCCGACGGCTATGGCTACGACCGCCTCGATCGCATCAGCCGAATGGCGGACGGCGAGGTTCTTGTCAGTCGCATCATGCAGGAGCCTGGGGGCTGGAACTTCGTCCACATCATGTCAGAGACGAACCAGGCACCGGGAATGGCCTTCTCCTTTTCGATGGGCCCCGGCGGCAAGGATTTTATGAGGCCGACCGGCCGCATCTACACCGAAGAGCAGTTCGTCGCACGCTTGAAGGAAAGCTACGACAAGGCGACCAAGAAGACGCCGTCGCCGAAACAGCCGTCAGCCAAAAAGCCGTAGCCAGATTTTCTTTCGGGCTTTCGTCCCTGTGCTCTCCTGATTCATCATGGGGCACTGGCCGGCCCGGGCCTGATGCCATAGACTCCTGTTCGGCACCGCCAACACCCGGGCCACAAAAGGGCGCAGCTCGTTCGGCCACCGCCGAAGCTTGATTGCTTTCCTCCCTCACCTTTCTGTCCGACCCAGCCACGTCCAGGTCCAGGATGAGAGAAGGATCAATGGACCGCAGCTTTAGAACACCTGCTCAGCGGTCGAGACCGGCCCGCTGCGGTCGGCGAACCACTGGATGACATAGTAGAAGACGGGCGTCAGGAAGATTCCGAACAGGGTCACGCCCAACATGCCGCCGAAGACGGCCGTCCCCAGCGTGCGGCGCATTTCGGCACCCGCGCCGACTGAAATCATCAGCGGTACGACGCCGAGGATGAAGGCGAGCGACGTCATGACGATGGGCCGCAGACGAAGTTTGCAGGCGGCGAGCGTCGCCTCGCGCCGCGGCATGCCCGCCTCGCGCTGAGCCTTGGCGAACTCCACGATCAGAATCGCATTCTTGCAGGCCAGCCCGATCAGCACGACGAAGCCGATCTGCGTGAAGATGTTGACGTCCAGGTGTCCCACCAAGACGGCTGCGACCGAGCAGAGCAGGCACATCGGCACCACCAGGATCACGGCCAGGGGCAGGGCCCAGCTTTCGTACTGCGCGGCCAGCACCAGAAAGACCAGCACGACCGCCAGCAGGAAGACCAGCATGGCCGTGTTGCCCGTCTGAAGCTGCAGCAGGCCCAATTCCGTCCATTCGGCCCGCATCGAGCGCGGCAGGTCGGCCCGCGCCACACGCTCCATGTCGTCGAGTGCCTGCCCGGAGCTGACCCCGGGTGCCGGGGTGCCATTGATCGGCGCCGAACGATAGAGGTTATAGCGGGTGATCATCGTCGGCCCCGTCTGCTCTCGCACGTCGCTGATGGCGGCCAGCGGCACCATTTTGCCTTCGACGTTACGGATCTTCAGCTTCTTGAGGTCTTCGATCTGGTTGCGGAACTCGGCGGCGGCCTGCACGTTCACCTGCCACGTGCGGCCGAAGCGGTTGAAGTCGTTCACGTAGAGCGACCCCAGGTAGACCTGCAGCGTGTTGAAGACGTCGGCCATGTTCAGGCCCATCCGCTTGGCGGCCGAACGATCGATATCGAGGTAGAGCCAGGGGCTGTTGGCCCGGAAGCTGCAAAAGAGATCTTGCAGGCCGGGCAACTGGTTGCCGGTGGCGACGATCTTTTCTGAAATGCCTTGCAGCGTTTCGGCCCCGGAGTCGCCGCGGTCTTCCACGACGATCTTGAAGCCGCCGGCGGTTCCCAGGCCGTCGACCGGCGGCGCGCTGAAGACGTTGATCAGGCCGTCTTTGACGGCCTCCTGCAACTCGCTCTGAAGCCTGGCGGCAATGACGTCGCCGGTCAACTTCTCTTTGACGCGATGGTGGAACTCGTCGAGCATCACGTACATCGCCCCGAAGTTCGGCGCGTTGGCGTTGAGCAGAATCGATTGCCCGGCGATCGCCACCGTGTGATGGACGCCAGGCACTTTCGCGGCGATCTGCTCGATGCGCTGCATCGCCTCCTGGGTTCGCTGCACCGAGGCCGAATCGGGCAACTGAATGTTGACCAGCAAATAGCCTTTGTCTTGCGAGGGGATAAAGCCCTTGGGAGCGATGACGAAGCCTTTGTAGGTGAGGCCGACGAGCCCGCCGTAGACGATGAGCACCAGCAGGCTGATCCGCAGGCATCCGCCGACCAGTCGGGTATAGATGTCGGTGGCAAAATTGAAGCCGCGGTTGAAGGTGCGGAAAGTCCAGCCCAGGATCGCGTTCAGCCAACCGCCGACCACCAGCCCGAGTCCGCCCGTCAAGACGGCGGCCAGCGCGGGCACCCCCCAGCTTCCGGCGCCACGAAGCTGGGCCAAAAACTGTGGCGACAATTGCTCGAGTTGCGCGGCTAGCCAGGGGGCGACAAGCGTCCAGCCGATCCAGCCTCCCGCCAGAGGAAACGTCCATTGCGGCAGCGGCGGCGCGGCCCCTTTCTCGCGGGGCCGCAGCAACAGCGCTGTCAGCGCCGGGCTGAGCGTGAGCGAGTTGAAGGCCGAAATTAAGGTCGACACGGCGATCGTCAGAGCGAACTGCCGGAAGAACTGCCCGGTGATTCCGCTGATGAAAGCGCACGGGATAAAGACCGCGCTCAGCACCAGCCCGACGGCGATCACCGGCCCGGAGACCTGCTCCATCGCCTTGAGGGTGGCATCGCGGGGCGAGAGACCGTGCTCGATGTGGTGCTCGACCGCCTCGACGACCACGATGGCGTCGTCAACGACGATGCCGATGGCGAGCACGAGTCCGAACAGGGTGAGGTTATTCAGACTAAAACCCATGCCGGCCATCACGGCGAACGTGCCGACCACCGCCACCGGCACGGCCACCAGGGGGATGATGGCCGATCGCCAGTTCTGCAGGAAGAGCAGCACCACGATGGCAACCAGCGCCACGGCGTCGCGCAGCGTCTTGAAGACCTCGTTGATCGATTCCTCGATGAAAGGGGTCGTGTCGTAGACGATCGCATAGTCGACACCGTCGGGGAAGCGCTGCCTCATCTCGACCATTTTTTCTCGCACCTGCCCCGCCACGTCCAAAGCGTTGGAGCCGGGGAGCTGGTAGATCGACAGTGCCACCGACGGCCGGCCGTCGAGCGTGCAGGTCTGGTTGTAAACCAGCGCCCCCAACTCGATCTCGGCCACGTCGCGCAGCCGCACGAAGCGGCCCTCGGGGTCGGTCTTGAGGATCATCTCGGCGAACTGGTCGACTTCGACCAGGCGCCCCATGGTGCTCATGGTGAACTGGTAAACCTGGCCGGTATTGATCGGCGGTTGGCCGATCTGGCCGGCGGCGACCTGCGTATTCTGCTGCTCGATGGCCCGTACCACATCGGCCGTGGTGAGGCCGCGGTAGGCCATTTTGTCCGGGTCGAGCCACAGCCGCATGCTGTAGTCGCGTTGGCCGATATAGGTGATGTCGCCCACGCCGTTGAGCCGCGACAGCTCGTCTTTGAGCTGGATCGTGGCGTAGTTGCTCAAGTACAGATTGTCGCGCGTGTTGTCGGGCGAAAACAGATTGACGATCATCAACACGCTGGGCGATTTCTTCTTCACGACCACGCCCCGCCGCTGCACGAGGCTGGGCAGGATCGGCTGAGCCAGCGCCACGCGGTTCTGCACCAGCACTTGTGCCATATTCAGGTCGACGCCGTGCTTGAACGTCACGGTGCAGGTATACGTGCCGTCGTTGGTGCACTGTGACGACATATACAGCATCCGCTCGACGCCGTTCACCTGCTGCTCGATCGGAGCGGCCACGGTGTCGGCCACCACCTGGGCGTTTGCGCCTGGGTAGACGGCGGAAATCTCCACCGTCGGCGGCGTGATCTCGGGGTACTGGGCGATCGGCAGCGCGAAAAGCGCAACGCCACCCGCCAGGGTGATCATGATCGACATCACCGAGGCAAAGATCGGACGGTGGATGAAGAACCGGGAAAACACGGATAGCTCAGAATAGGAAATTCAAACGGCAGACGCGCTAATCATCAGGGACGACGAGACACTCGATCTAACTGGTTCGCCGCGCGAGCGCCGGGTGCGGCTGGGGCTGTTCGCTCACTTCATGGATGACGATGCGGGGCGAGCTGATCGTTTCCTCGCCGATCGCGATCAGCGTATCGGGGGCAACGTACACGGGGTTTTCGGCGGCGGGCGTTGGCGTGGGAGTCGGTATTGGCTTTTGCGCGGCGGCAGCAGGGCGTTTTCGACTGGCGGCAACGACTTGCCGCGCGAGCTGGCCGGCGAGCCATCGGGCCGGCCGCAAGCTCAGCAGTCCCAAGAGCGCACCGTTGAACCTTCGCATCCACGTCGACGTGAGCAGCCGCGATTCACCCCACCAGTCGATGACGTAAAAAAATACGGGCGTCAGGACCAACCCAAAGAGGGTCACGCCGAGCATGCCGCTGAAAACGGGCACCCCAAGCGCCTTGCGCATCTCGGCCCCGGCCCCGTGCGCCACGATCAGCGGCACGACTCCCAGGATGAATGCGAACGACGTCATGACGATGGGGCGCAACCGCAGTCGGCAGGCCTCCAGCGTCGCCTCGCGGCGAGAGACGCCCAGCAGCCGCTGCTGCTTGGCGAACTCGACGATGAGAATGGCATTCTTGCTGGCCAACCCGACCAGCACGACGAAGCCGACTCGCGTGAAAATGTTCACGTCCATCTTGGCAATCGTCACCCCGACCAGGGCGCTGAGCAGGCACATCGGCACCACCAGAATCACGGCCATTGGCAAGGACCAGCTCTCGTATTGGGCGGCCAACACGAGAAAAACCATCACGACCGCGAAACCGAAGATCACGGTTGCCGTGTTGCCGGCCAGCAGTTCCAGGTACGACATGTCGGTCCACTCGAACGTCATGTTCCGCGGCAGATTGTCGTTGGCCAGTTGCTCCATGATGCGCATACCCTGGTCGGAGCTGGTGCCCGGCCCGGTCATTCCGTTGAGGGCGGCCGCGGGATACATGTTGTAGCGGGTGAGCAAAAGGGGGCCGTTCACTTCGTGAATCGACGCCAGCGAGCCGATGGGAACCATCACGCCCTGGTCGTTGCGCACCTTGAGGCGCGGCAGGTCATCGATCGACCTGCGGAATTTCGGGTCGGCCTGGACGATCACCTGCCAGGTGCGACCAAAGCGGTTGAAGTCGTTCACATAGAGCGAGCCCTGGTAGATGCGAAGCGTGTCGGCAAAATCCTGCAGCGAAACGTGCCGCATCATGCACTGGCGAGGATCGGGCGTAACGCGCACTTGCGGCACATTCGCGCGAAACGACGTCATCAATCGCTCGATTCCGGGCGTGTGGTTGGCGGCCCCCATCAAGCGTTCCGTCTCTTGCTGCAAGCCGACGGGACCAACGTCGCCGCGGTCCTCCACCATGAGCATGAATCCCCCCGCGCGCCCCACGCCTCGGATCGGGGGCGGAGGGAAGACCATGATGTTCGCCTCTTTGATTTTGGCCGCTTCGCTCTGCAGAAAACCCATGATCGCCATGCTCGACATCGCGGGCGAGCGGCGCAGATGGTATTCGCGCAGGTTGACGAACATCGTCCCGAAATTCGAGCCCGTGGCGTTCAAGATGAACGATTGGCCGGCGATGCCCGAACAGTGCTTGATGCCCGGATGGGACGTGCCAATTTTCACGATCCGCTCCATGACCTCCTGGGTGCGCTCCAGCGAGGCCGAGTCGGGCAATTGCACGTTGACCAGCAGGTATCCCATGTCCTGCAAGGGAATGAAGCCTTTGGGAGTCGCGACAAAGCGCCACCAGGTCAGGCCGAGCAAGCCGCCGTAGACAAGCAGGGCGATCGCACTGGCTCGCAGGACCCCACCGGCGATCCGCACGTAGACGTTCGTCGCCATGCGGAAGGCACGGTCGAACATCCGGAAGAACGCGGCGAGCAGCCGGTTAAGCCACGGTCCGGCCGCGGCTCCCGCAAGCGCGCCGATCAATACCGCCGCCACCGGGGTGATCCAGGGAGAGGCACCGCCGAGCCGCTCGCCCAGCAGGTCCCCCAACCGACCCACGGCGCGCGCAAGCGAGTGCTCGGAGCCGCCGGCGAGAAACATCCAGCCGAGCACGCCGCCGATCGAGGGAAACGCCCACCAAGGGAGCGGCAGCGCGTTCTGCTTGTCGTGTCGCCGCAACAACACGGCGGTCAACGCCGGGCTCAGCGTCAGCGAGTTGAAAGCCGAGATGATCGTCGAGACGGCGATCGTCATGGCAAACTGCCGGAAGAACTGGCCCGTGATCCCCGTAATGAAAGCACACGGCACAAACACCGCGCTGAGCACCAGTCCCACGGCGATGACCGGCCCGGATACCTGCTCCATCGCCTTGACGGTCGCCTCGCGCGGCGACAGCCCGTGCTCGATATGGTGCTCGACCGCTTCCACAACCACGATGGCATCATCGACGACGATGCCGATGGCGAGCACCAGGCCGAACAGCGTGAGGTTGTTCAAGCTGAAACCCATTACCGCCATCACGGCGAAAGTGCCCACGATGGCCACGGGCACCGCGACCAGCGGAATGATGGCCGAACGCCAGTTCTGCAAGAAAAGCAGGACGACGATCGCGACCAACACCACGGCGTCGCGCAGCGAGTTGAACACCTCGCGAATCGACTCGCGCGTGTAGGGCACCGTCGTGAAGCCGACGTCAAAGGACAGGCCTTCGGGAAAGCTCTCGCTGAGCTCCTTCATCTTGGCCATCACGCGGTCGTGCGTGTCCAGCGCGTTGGCGTCCGGCATCTGAAAAATCGCCAGAAACACGGTCGGCTGGTTGTCCATGCTGACGTTGACGTCTTGGCTCTTGGCTCCCAGATCCGTACGTGCCACGTCCTTGAGCCGGGTGATGCGGCCTTCCGGGGTCGCCTTGAGAATGACCTCGTCGAACTGGTCAGGGTCTTGCAGCCGGCCCTGCGTATTGAGGCTGACTTGCGTTATCTGCCTGTCCGGGGCAGGCTGCTGGCCCACCGCCCCCGTCGCCACGGGCATGTTCTGTTCGCGGATTGCGGCGGCCACGTCGGACGCCGTCAGGCCGCGGGCGGCCAGTTCCTCCGGGTCCACCCAGACGCGCATGCTGTAGTCGCGCTGACCGAAGACGAACACGTCCGCCACGCCGTCAAGCCGCGCCAACTCGTCTCGGACCTGCAAAACGGCGTAATTGCTGACGTAAAGCTGATCGTAACGATGATCGGGCGAATACAGGGCGATGCCCATCAGGATGTCGGGCGACTGCTTGCGGCACGTCACGCCCGTCTGTTTGATCACGTCCGGGAGGATCTGTGTGGCCAGCGCGACGCGATTCTGCACCAGCACCAAGGCCATGTTGACGTCGATACCGTGATGAAACGTCACGGTCAGGTTGTACTGGCCGTCGTTGGTGCAGACCGACGACATGTACATCATCCCCTCGACGCCGTTGACGAATTGCTCGATCGGGGACGCCACCGCCGCGGCCACGTCCTTGGCGCTGGCACCGGGATAGTTGCAGGTGACCGTAACGGTCGGGGGGGAAACCTGCGGGAACTGGGCCACGGGAAGAGTGAAAACGGCCACGCCGCCGGCCAACGTGATCACGATGGACAGCACTGCGGCAAAGATCGGGCGATCGATGAAGAACCGCGAGATCAATTCAGGTCACTCGTTGCGTAAGGCGGGAAAGCAAAAACAGTCGGTCCAGACGCTAGGGTTTTTAGGTCTTGGGTTTTAGGTCTTGGGTTTTAGGTCTTGGGTTTTAGTCGCTTAACCGGGAGCCAACGGCGACCACAGCGCCTACATCACGCTCGCCGTTGGCTCGCGGTTAAACGAATGCGCCAGAATCCGGAACCCACCGTAAGACCCAAGACCCAAAACCTAAGACCGCTTATCGTTGTTATCGTTGCCATTCGATTCGGTTAACTTCACCTCGACTTTCATCCCCGGCTGCACTCGCTGCACACCGGTGGTCACGATCCGGTCGCCGGATGAAATGCCGTCGGTGATAACTCGCAAACCTTCGTAGAGTTTGCCGGTCTTGATTCGGCGATAGGTGATTTTGTCGTCACTGTCGACGACGTAGACGAACTTCTGTCCCTGGTCGGTGCCGACGGCCTGTTCCGGCACGAGGAGCGCCTGATACATGTCGCCGATTGGCAAGCGAACGCGAACGAAGAGGCCCGGCCTCAGCAGCCGGTCGTCGTTGGCGAATTCGCCGCGGACGCGGAGCGTACCCGTGTTCGGGTCAAGGCGGTTGTCTTCAAAGTTGAGCACGCCTTGGTGCGGGTAGCCTTCTTCGTCGGCCAGCCCGATGAAGACGCGCACGGTCTCCTCGGCGCCCGCGTCGCTCTCGCTCGATTGAGCCAGTCGGTTCAACCGCAGCATGGTGCGCTCGTCGAGATCGAAGTAGACCCACATCGGATTCTGGGCGACGATCCGGGTGAGCAAGGTGTCGTCGGCCCGGACCAGGTTGCCGGGGTCAACGTTGGGCCGGCTCATGCGTCCATCGATCGGCGCTCGGATGGTGCAATAGCCAAGATTGACGGTAGCGATCTTCAACTGTGCTTTGGCCGTTTTAAGGTTCGCCTCAGCTTCGGCCAGATCGCCCTTCACCAGGTCGAACTGCTCTTGGGTAATCACTCCCATGGGGTGATTTCGCTCGGCTCGGGCGAAATCGAGCTTCAGCCGGTTCAGACGAGCTTCGGCCTGGGCGACCAGCCCCTGCGTGCGGGATTGCTCGGCTTCGTAGTACGGGGGGTCGATCTCGAACAGCAGGTCGCCCTTCTTTACCTCGGCGCCGTGCTTGAAGTGGACCTCCCTCAGATACCCGGTGACCCGCGCCCGGATATCGATGGTCCTGACCGACTCGGTCTGGCCGGTGAAATCTTCAAAGTCCGTGATCTCCCGGTAAGTCGGCAGGCAGACGTCCACCTCCGGCGCCTTGGGCATCTGGCTGGCCGCCGTAGCCGAGGCTTTGTCGCAGCCGAGGCAGGCCGTCAGGTAGAGCAGGCAGAGACAGCCACCCAAAATCGTCGCAGGCCTTTTCACTGTCGTCACTCCAGCAGTTCGTCGCCACTCCAGCAGTTCCTCATTCGTAGCATCCGCGGCAGCAGGTCAGGACCTCACGTTGGTCTCTCGTCTTCATTAGGCCCCTCACGGCTGCCAACCTCACCTGCTTGAGGCCGATCGGAGGCGCGTCTCTCGCGGCCAACGTCGCTCAAAATGCCGTGGAAAACGATGTCGAGGATGTCTTGGGCCTGTTCTTCAACCGACTTCTGGCGGCCCGAAAAATAGTTGGTAAACATGGTGCCGTAGAGCAGATCGCCCAGCACGTCGAGGATGCGGTCGACGGGCATATCGCGGATCTGTCCCTCGGCGATGTACGAACGATAGAGGACCCGCAACCGCTCGCGGTTCGCCTCCCGGTACTCGATGTAGGTTGGCTTCTTGCGGTCTTTGAACAGGGCTCGCTCGTGAATCAGCAGCTCACACAGCTCCGGATGGTCCGCAAAGAAAGCCAAGTACGAGCGGACAACCTGGGCAATACGCTCGGGTGGGTCCTGGATGTCGGCGATGCTTTGGTCGATGTATTGGCAAAGCCGCCGCATACCCCGATCGGCGGCCGCCAAGAAGAGCTCCCGCTTGCTGGGGAAATAGCGGTAAAGGGTCCCCTTGCCCACCTTGAGCTGGTCGGCCAGAAGCTGAGTGTCCGTGTCGGCGTAACCCTTTTCCGAGAAAAGCTTTGTGGCTTCATCAAGGATTTGCTCGCGCCGCCGCTCTTCGCGAGAGGTGATCTCAACGGCTGCTGGCGGAGCTTGCGTCACGGCGAGGAAGAAACGAAGCGGGCAGGATAGCGGACTGACTGGTCAGTCTCGTCATTCTAACGTCGTGGCGAACGGTGTCAATCGGGGATGTTTCCCTTTCGCTTGCGGCCAGATCAAGATGCGTAAGGATCCCCGGTAAAAGGCCTTTGGTGAGACCGAAGGCTTGAAGCATCGCTGGGCCGCGGCTGGCCGTTATTTCATCGCCGCGATCCACTGGCGAACCAGCTCGACCGCTTCCTCGGGCACGAGCCGCTTGCCAAGCTCGGGCATCATCACGTCGGGGTGAGTCGACTGCAGGCGAACCATCATGATCGACTTGTCGGGCTTGCCCGGGACGATGTCGTATTGCATTCCGCCCGATCCCGTCCCCGCCGCGACGGGTGGCTTGAGGACGCCAAGCTTTCGCGGATCGAGCTGAGAAAGTCGCAGGTCGAGCCCCGAATTCTGGGCGTTGCCGCCGGGCTGGTGGCAGTGGGCGCAGTTAATCTCCAGCCAGGCGCGCGCCCGCTCGTCAAGCCCGGCAGCGGGGTCGTCCCAGGCGACGGCACGCGGAGCGACGTCGGGCCGCGGAGCGCCCGCCAGCGAGCCGACCTTCGACCAATGCGTGAGCTGGTTCTCCCGAACGTCGCCGTAGTCGAACTCGCGGTTCAGGTGGCGGGCCTGGATGCCGATGGGGGCCATGCCGGCAGTCGTCGCGTGGCACCCCTGGCATTGGTTGACGTTCGGAACCAGGTAATTGTTCCGCCGCCTTTCGCCGTCGGCGTGCACCCATTCGACGTCGATCGTATCGCCGGCCGGAGCCAAAAAGGCCTCCGTCTGCTCGTCATTCCAGATGTAACTGACTCCGGTCCAACCTTGCGCGGTGTTTTCCAGCACTCGCGTTTCCAGCAGCCGCTGCCCATCTTCCGGCCGCCGTAAGTCGTGCGGCATGGCGAACGTCTTGATGAGCCGAGTGCCGACGGGAAACTCGAACGGACCATCGGGAGAGTATTTTGCCGGCTCCCCTCGCGGCAACTTCACGAAGCGGTGCTTGGCCGTGTAGTCGGAAAAAAGGGGCGTGTTGACGTCGTAGGGAAAAACGCCCTCGACCGGCTGCTGAGCGGCGCCGTTTCCGCGAAACAGGCCCAGTTCCGACAGCCGCTGAGGGACGGGCCGCCGCAGTACTCGGTGAATCGGGCTGGTGGAGGGCTCGATGTCTACGGCCGGCAACGGTGCGTGCTTACCGACGTAGGTCACGAGGTCCTGGCTGACCTTGTTGGGGCTGGGAATCTTGGCCGCCAGATCGATGCGGGCGAAATCCGCGTCGCCGTTGTCGCTGAACACAGTTCGTAGCTCGGCGGGCAGGGCGCCGTCTGCGTGCAGCGCGGCGTTCTCCGACCAGTCGAGAATCATGTCGGGCAGCGTGCGCCGAAAGAGGACGACCTTGAGCAGCGCAAGGTCGCCGGCTGGTTTGTCTCCACCGCCCTCAAAGCGGTTGTCGTGGACCCAAATTGCTTCGCTGTAGGGGTCGTACCCGGCGTCGCTAAAGTCCAGTCGCGTGGCCAGGTAGCTGATCACCGCCAGGTTGGCGGTTTGATTGTCTTTCAGGTGGTTGTCGAAGATTTCGATCTGGTCGCCCGCCATGACCATCAGGCCCGTGCCGCTGGGAACCTGGGCCACGATGTTGCCCGTGGGGGCAAAGTTTTCGTGGTTGTTGGCGACGATGCGGTTGTTGAACGCCCGGCATCGGCGGCACTCTTTCTGCACGAGGTCTGGCAAGGCGAAGATCAAGAGTCCGGCTGCGTTGTCTTTCAGGTCGTTGTCGTGGACGTCGGCAGAAATGGAATTCTCGATTTCGATTCCGGCGACGTTCTGGCTGGCCAGGTTGTGGCGAACGATGATGTTCGTCGACTGACCGACGTAGATTCCGGCGTCGGAAGAGCCACGCACGGTGCAGTGTTCGACCAGCACGTTCTTGCAGAGCACGGGATAGAGTCCGTAGCTGCCGTTGGTGGTCTTTGGTCCCCCGGTCCATTCCACCCGCAAGCCGCGCAGCGTCACGCCGTCGGCCCCGGTGACTTTAACGGCGTCGCCCCGGGCGTCTTCGATCGCCAGATTCTCGAGCACGAAGGCGTTGCCCGTGACGAGCAGCCCTTCGCCCCCCGTCCCCGGCAAAAGCTTCTCGAACGAGATGATCGTCTTGTCGGCGCCCGCGCCGCGCAACGTAACTCCGTCGACGGCCAGCGAGATCGTCGAGTTGAACTCGTAGCGGCCCGCGGCAAGCTCGACGACGTCCCCTGGTTCGGCTTCGATGAGCGCGGTTTGCAGTCGCTTCTGGGCTTCGGGGCCCGGCTCAATCGTCGTGCGGCGAGTTTCGGCCGCGCGGGCAGGCATGGCCGATAACCACATCACTGCCAGCAAAATCGGTAGAAACGCAAATCTCCTGCGCCGGGTAGCCATTCTCTTCTCTCCCTAGAAGCAGCCCTCGCCCCGTCAGAAAATCCACCGGCCTTGGCGCGGCGGCGACGGCTTTAGTGTAGCCAAATGCCCGGGCGTTGGGGTGCAGAAAAACGGCTGGCGCCAGCGGGAAGATTTACCCGTCTTGTGCCGTTTCTCGGCGTTTTGACGATTCCCTCATTCCCGGCAGATTCGGCGACGATAAGACCACTAACCCGGATTATCCGGCCCACATGGGCTGGAATTGCACGCCAGGCAACTTTGTCCCGCTGCTTGGGTTGCGCTTCGGATCGGTGTTCGTTTGCCTGCTGGCCGATACGCCTGCCGCGAAAAATCCGGGCTAACGACCCAGAAAGGAATCCGTCATGAAACGCTCCTTGTTTGCCATTTTGACGATCGCGACGATCGGCTTCTCGGCCCAATGCCTCGCGGGCGGCCCCGCTGATTGTGACTGCCCGACCTGCAAGCCGGGCCTTTTCCACCGATCTTCCGGCTCTTTTTTCCCGTTCAAAAAGTGCCACGGCTGCGGCAAAATGTGCGGCCCGTTCCACAAGTGTGGACTGCTTCACCATCATCGGATGGCCGACGACATGGGGTACGGATACGGCGGTCCACCGGTGGGCCAGGTGACCTATCCCTATTACACCGTCCGCGGGCCGCGTGATTTCTTGGATCCGAACCCGCGGGGTATCGGCCCCTGATCGGAAGCCGGAGCCAGGGGGCGAAAGCGATCTCACTTGACCGCACGAGTGTTGGTCGTCCCCCAGACCGCCTTCATGCTATACTCAACGGTTTGCCAAGGCCGCCCTGCGCGCGAATGCGCACGGCGGCCCTTGTTTGTTCCAGGCAGACCAGCTTCATGCAGCCTCGACGATCGACCGCCCGTGGGTATTGTGCCACCCTGCTCTGTTGTGTGGGGCTGGCGGGCTGCGGGTCCCAGCAGCCCCAATCACAACTTCAAGCCTCCCGCAGCGAACCGCAGGAGACCTGGCATGCGTTGTACATGCAAGGTAAGCGGGTCGGGTACGCGCACCAGGTCGAGCGGCCGCGCACCGTCGATGGGCGGGACATCGTCGAGATCGAGCAGAACATGCACATGGGGGTGCAGCGTTACGGCCAGAAGGCTGAGCCCACGATCACCACGTCGTCGATCGAGACGCCCGACGACCAGTTAATCTCGTTCCGAGTGGAAGTCAGGCTTGGCCAGGCGCCCACGATCTTTACGGGCCGCGTCGAAAACGACAAGTTACTGATCGAAACCGAAACGTCGGGCCAGACCCGAACACGCACGGTAGATTGGCCGGACGACGCCCGCGGAGTGCTGGCCGTGGAGCACTCGCTGAGGCGCAAGCCGATGCAGCCGGGAGAACAACGGGAGATTCGGCACTTCGAGCCCACGACACAAACGCTCATTTCCGACCGCCTGGAAGCCAAAGAATACCAGGAGACCGACCTGCTCGCCGGCAAGCAGGAACTGCTGCGGATTGAATCCACGTCGCAGTTGCCCGGCCAGAGAGTTCCGCTGCGAACCACGCTCTGGACAACCCGTGACGGACAGGAACTGAAGTTCACCTTGCCCGGCATGGAGACAGTCGTCTACCGGGTGAGTGAGGAGGAAGCGACGGCTGGCGGGACTGGGTCGGAGTTGGACCTGGGCGAGTCGACTCTCGTCAAACTGTCGCAGCCGCTGGAGAACGCCCGTTCGACGAGGCGCGTTCGATACCAGGTCGAACTCGCCGACGGTGATCCGGCCGAGGTTTTTGCCGTCGGCCCGACACAGCAGCGGACCCCCACCGGACCGCACACGGCCGAAATCACCGTCACTTCGGTCGACCCCATGCAGCCATCCTGCGAGGGGAGCAGGGGCGAGGTCACCGACGCAGACCGGAAACCGAACAGCAAGATTCAGAGCGACGATCCGCGGATCGTGTCGATGGCCCGCGAAGTGGCCGACGACGACCGCGACGCAGGCGCCCTCGCCGTCGCCCTGGAAAAGCTCGTTTACGAGAAAATGCTCTTCAAGCGCAACTATTCCACGGCGTTCGCAACGGCCGCCGAAGTCGCCGAATCGCTCGAGGGCGATTGCAGCGAGCACGCGGTGTTGCTGGCAGCCCTTTTACGGGCCCGCGGACTGCCGGCCCGGGTGGCGATGGGACTCGTTTATTCCCCGGCCGACCAAGCCTTTGCCTATCACATGTGGACGGAGGTCTTCTTGGGCGAGTGCTGGGTGCCGCTCGACGCCACCCTGGGACAAGGGAGTGTTTCTGCCGACCACCTTAAGCTATCCGACTCCAACCTCGCCGACGACACCTGGTTGGCCGCGTTTGCTCCCGTAGCCGAGGCGCTGGGCCAGTTAAGAATCGAGGTGCTGGAAGCGGAGTGAGGTGCCGCGGGGATAGCAGCAGGCTCAGTCCGTGTGCCGTTGAACTTTGGGCGAGTCGGTCATCCGTCCGGGGCGGCCACGGCACGACGCGCGCCGGCTACAATGGCATACCGCCATTTGGGCGGCGCTGTAGAATAGAGGGCGACCCGGTTAGCACTCGATGGCTACAGAAACCGCCCCCCAACTCGCTCCCGGCATTCAACAATTGCTGGACGCGGTGCGCCGCCGCATACGCCGCTACGTGTGGCTGGAAGGGCTGACCGCCACGGTGGCCGTGGTGGGCGTCGCGTTCTGGCTCGCCCTGGCGGCCGACTGGCTCTTTGAACCGGCGCGGCCGGTTCGCCACGCTCTTCTGGGCTTGATCGCCCTGGTCGCCGTCGCCTCGTTGGGATGGTTGTTGCTGCGACGAGTGCTCGTCCGGCTCAGCGACCACAGCATGGCCATTCTGCTGGAGCGTCGCTTCGGCAACTTGCAAGACAGCCTGGTCACGGCCGTTGAGCTGACGGGTGGCCGCCGGCCAAAAAGCGCCGAGCAGGGACCGTTCGGCCAGCAGATGCTGGCGGAAACCTGCGAAGAAGCCTGGCGGCGGTCGCGACAGGTCGACGTGGGGGCGATCTTCGACCGCCGGCCGCTGGTGCGGGCGTTCGTCGCCGCAGGGGCCATTCTGCTGTCGATCGCTGCGGCGGCCGTCGCTTCGCCCGACATGCTGCGCTTCGGTATGCGTCGGTTGACGACATTGACCGACGAACCCTGGCCCCGCAAAACGCACCTGCGGATCGAGGGCTTTGCCAACCCACAGCGCGAAGAGGTCGTCGCACGCGGTATGGAGTTTCAGATTCACGTGCAGGCCGAGGCGGCTGTCGGCCTGGTGGTTCCTCAGGTGGTCGAGGTTCGCTCCCGCGATGATGAGGGAAAGCGCGACCGGGCGATGATGGTCCGCGAGGGGGTGGCATCGACGGGATCCAACTCATATCAAGACTACCGCTATACCTTCGGCAGCATTCTGTCGGGCGTAACGTTTGACGTGGTTGGCGGTGACGCTCGGCTTCGCGGTCTCCGCATCCGGGTCGTCGAAAGTCCCAGCATCAGCCTGAGCTTGAGCTGCGAGTACCCCGCCTATATGAAGCGGGCGGCCGCCGAAATTCCCGTGACGGGCGTGATGCCGCTGCCCGTGGGAACGCGCGTCACCGTGCGGGCCCGCGCCACCAAGGACCTGCGGCAGGCGCAGATCGATTACCTGTCTGACGGGAGCCCGCAGACTCGCAAGATCTCGCTCGATGGGGCCCGTGAGTTCGATTTTACCGTCGACCATTTGCTGGCCGATCAAACGCTGTCGTTTTCGCTGGTCGATACCGATGGTGTGGGCAACCGCGCCCCGATTCAACTTGCCTTGACCGCGGTGGCCGACGAGGCTCCGCAAGTCGACGTGCGGTTGGAGGGCATCGGATCGGCCATTACTCCGCAGGCGCGACTGCCGCTCGTCGGTCATATCGACGATGACTACGGCGTTCAGCGCGTGTGGCTCGAACACTCGATCGACGAGGACGATCCGAACGAGAGTCCTCTGGCCGAAGCGGGAGGACGAAGCCAGGTCGACATCAGCCATCAGTTCGAGGTTGCCGAGCTTGGCCTCAAACCGGGCCAGAAGCTGCTGATCGGGGCGAAGGCGGCCGACAACCGTTCGCCTCCCGCGGCAGAAGAACCGAACGTCGCCAGCGGTGAGCGGTTCCTGCTCGATGTCGTGAGCAACGACCAGTTGCTGGCCTTGCTGGAGACGCGCGAGCTCAATTTGCGCCAGCGCTTTGAAACCATCATTCAGGAGATGACCGACACGCGCGACTCGCTGGTGGAGTTGGAGTTTTCGGGCAAGGGGGCTCCGGACCGGGAAGAACCGGACAAGGAAAAACCCAGGCATGAAGCTGACGACGCGGCGTCTGACGACGAACCGAACAGCGCCGGGGCCGTCCTGCAGCGGAACCTGCTGCGTGTCGAGCGGGCCGAGCAGAATGGTCAGAAGAACGCCGAGGAGACGCGCGGCGTGGCCGTGGCCTTCGATCGGATCCGGGCGGAGTTGGTTAACAATCGCATCGACACCGAAGAGCTCCGAATCAGGCTTAAAGACCGCATTGCCGATCCGCTCAATCAGGTCGTGGACAACCACTTCACCGAATTCGGGCGGCGGCTGGCAAACCTGAAGAAGAAGCTGCCGGCCGAAACGTCGGCCGATCTGGCCAAGCCCGCGATCGAGGAGGCGGATACGATCATCCTGGCCTTGCAGAAGGTGCGCGACCAGATGCTCGAGTTAGAGAGCTTTAACGAGGCCGTCGAACTGCTACGGGAGATCATCGCCGCCCAGGAGCAGGTCTCGGAGGAAACCAAGTCCGAGCGGAGCAAAAAGCTCCGATCGCTCCTGGAAGACGACGAATGACGGTTGCATCGGATTGCCGGGCTGGACTGGCAAAAGGGGTCCGGGGGCCGTTTGTAGATTTATCGTGCCCGCGCGGCCCGCGGAGAGCGCCGACACAGCCGCACCACGAATCGGGAGCTACGGATAAGCGCAAAAGATGGACGCTCACCCGATCAATGCTTAAACTGGCGTCTTGGCGACAATGAACACACGCAGCCAAATAGCGCTCGTCTTCGGTCTCCTGGCTCAGTCCAGCGTGCTGCTGGCGGCCCCTCTTGCCGACGAACCTGCCGCAGGCGAAAAGCCCTTTCCGGAAACCCGCGACGCTGCCGCAGAGCTCCCCCTGGCCCAGGAGCAGGTGCTGAAGAAGTACCAGCGCTTCGAGGAAGTGCTGCTGAGGATGTCGGAACTCACGTCCGCCAGCGACCCGAAACGGGCGGCCCTGCTGCGAAAGGCGGTGGGGCAGAGCAAAGACCGGCTCATCGGTGTGCAATTTGATCGCCTGGTCAACCTGCTTAAACGCGATCAGCTCGCCACCGCCGTCACGAATCAAAAGGAGGTCGAGAAGGATCTCCGGCAGTTGCTCGACTTGTTGCTCAGCGAGCAGCGGGCCGACCGCCTGAAAAGCGAACGCGAGCGCATCAAGGAACAGATCCGCCGTATCAACGAGCTGATCAACAAGCAACAGCAGCTTGAAGGTCAGACGCAAGGAACTGCCGATCCGAAGAAGCTCACCGAGAGCCAGGGGAAGCTGGCCGAACAAACCGGCAAGCTGGCCGAAGAGATGAAGGACGCCACCGAGGAGCCGAAGAAGCAAGACGAAGAAGGCGACGACGAAGAGGAAACCGGCGACAGGAGATCCGATCCCAAAGAAGGCGACCGCAAAGAGGGTGATGCCGGGAAGGGCGGTAGTAAAAAAGCAGAACCTCAAGAAGGTCAAAGCGGCCCTTCCCAAGACGACGAGCGCAAGACCCCGGAAGAAGGCGATAGCGAGGAAAAAGGGAAACCTTCTCCCAAAGAATCGCAACCGAACGAATCGCAACCGAACGACGGGCAGCCACAAGGCAAGCCTCAGGAAGGTCAGCCGCAGGAGGGCCAGCCCGCGCAGCCCCAGCAGGAGGGCGAGCAAAACGACTCATCGGATCAGCCTCCGCCGTCCGACAGCGAGGCGGCACGCCAGCGCGTCCGCGAGGCACAAAAGGCGATGGAGCAGGCGCGTCAAAAGCTTGAGCAGGCCAAGCGCGAGGGTGCGGCGGAGGATCAAGAGGAGGCTCGCCGCAAGCTGGAGCAGGCAAAAGCACGGCTGGAAGAAGTGCTGAGGCAGTTGCGTGAAGAGGAAGTTGAGCGGTCGCTGGCTTTGTTGGAAGCTCGCTTTCGTAAAATGCTCCAGACGCAGACGGAGGTCTATGAGGGGACGGTCCGTGTCGATCGGGTCAAGCCGGAAGATCGGACCCATAACGAGGAGATCGAGGCTGGGCGATTAAGCCGCCAGGAACGGGCGATTCTTGACGAATTGACCGGGGCCGAAACGCTCTTGCGTGAGGATGGCACGTCGGTTGCATTCCCCGAAGCGGTGCAAGAGCTGCGGGAAGACATGGAGCAGGTGGCCGCCCGGCTTGCCGAGGCCAAGGTCGACCAGGTGACGCAGCTAACCGAGCAGGACATTCTGGCCGCGCTGGAGGAGATGATCGCTGCTTTCCAGAAGGCCCGTAAGGAGAACGAAGAGAAGCAGCAGCGACAGCAACCGCAGCAGTCGGGCGAGCAGCAGGACCCGCCGCTGGTCGACGCGATCGCCGAGCTGAAGATGATCCGAGCTTTGCAGATGCGAGTCAACAAGCGCACCACGAACTATTCCAAGCTGGTCGACGGCGAAGAGGGGCAGGCCGAAAAGGCCGAGTTGATCGAAGCCTTGGAAAAGCTCAGCCAGCGCGAGGAGCGCATCTATCGGACTACTCGCGACATTGTGCTGGGGAAAAACCAGTGAGAACCAAGAGGTCCAGCCGAGCGATTTTGGCTCTGGCGGCAAGCGTGGCCGTCGTGGCTTGCGCCGCGGTTCCCGTGTGGGCTGCGGGGGTGGCCGACCTAGGTTCTCTGGCGGCCGAACCGAAGTTCAAGCCCCATGACTTCGAAGAGGTGCGACGCGAAGCGCTCGATTGGCTGGCGGCCCGCGGCGCGGACGAGACCGTCCGCCAGTCGGCCGAGGCGATCTGGCAGGCGGCGCGGCCGCCGGTAGACCTGACCGAACTGGTGGCCAAAACGATGGCGCTGGCCGATGAACGGGTGGCGTCGCTGGTGAACCTGTGTGCGAAAACCCGCGCTCCGGGTCCCCTTGCCCCGCAGGAGTGGCTCAAAAATGATGAGCTGCCTGCCCTCGAACGCAACAACGCACGCCTGTTTTATGGGCGTTGGCTGGCCCAGGAGCGGATGTACGACGAGGCGCTCGCTCAGCTTGAGGGCCTAGAGCCGGGTGATGCTGTCGACCCCGCCTCGCTGGTCTTTTACCAGGCTGTCGTTTACCACCGGCTACTCGACAAAGCCCGCGGTCTGAAGGCCATCCAGACGCTGCTGGGCAACGTCGCTGACGTTCCCAATCGCTACCGTTCCGTGGCGGCGCTGATGAAGACCGACTTAGAGGCGTTGCAGGACGAGTCGCTCGATCATATTTCGCGGCAGATGGAAGACGTTCGTCGGCGGCTGGCGCTGGGCCGTGCCGGAAAGAGAGTGCGGGAAGTTGAAGACGAGGTCATCGCTGCCCTGGACAAATTGATCAAGGAGCAAGAAGACCGTCAGCAACAGTCGCAGAGTTCGGGTGGAGGCGGCGCGGCGCCGCAGCCGCAACAGGCCATGCCCGACAGCCGCATCGCTCGGATGCAGGCGCCCGGGGAAGTCGACCGCCGCCACATCGGCGACTCGTCGGGCTGGGGCGACCTGCCACCTAAGCAACGCGAGGAAGCGCTGCAGCAAATCGGCAAGGATTTTCCGCCCCACTATCGCGACGCAATCGAACAATACTTCCGCAAATTGGCGGCCGAGACGGAGGAGCGATAAGTAGATCGGCAGAATAGGCACAAGGCCGGCAGAGAGAACAACATGAGACGCTGACGGAGGTGTCGGCGAAAGGTGACTTGATGATTCTGAGTTTCTGGTTGGTTGCGACGGCCCTGGCGGGCGGGTCGGACTTTCAACTCCAGACGACCGACGGACAAACCTACTACGGCGAACTGGTCGGCCTGGACGCCCAAGGTGTGGCGTTTGAAACATCGCAGGAGCGGCTGACCGTTCCACTCTCGAAGCTCTCTGATGTGTCGCGCGTCAACAAGTCACCGGCCCCGGAAACCAAGCCGGCCGTCTGGATCGAGCTGATCGATGGTTCGCAACTTGTGGCAGCCAAGTACTCCGTTGCGGAGCGGGTCGGCCAGATCAAGCTCACCAACGACCAGGCCATCGAGTTGCCGACCGCCGCGATTCGCTCCGTCCGGTTTCAGCAGTTCGCGGGCGAAATGGGGGCCCAATGGGGAACCATCGCAGAGAGGGACGCCAGTGCCGACCTGATCGTCATTCATAAGAAGGGCGCGCTCGACTATCAGCCCGGCGTGCTGGGCGACATAACCGATACGACCATCGGTTTTCGGCTCGACGACGAAGAGATCTCGGTGAAGCGGTCAAAAGTTGCCGGACTCGTCTATTTTCATGCCGAGGGAAAGCAGCTCCCCGGCAGCCTTTGCCAGCTTGTCGACGCGGCCGGGTCGCGCCTGGAAGTCGCCGAGGCCAAGCTTTCCCAAGGGAAGGAATTGGAGATCCTCACGCCGGCCGGATTGAAGCGCCTCGTTCCGCTGGCCGAAATCGCGGCGCTGACGGCGCGGGTACAATATCTAAGCGACCTGGAGCCGGAATCGGCCACGTGGCGGGGCTATGTGACCGGTGCCAACGTGCCCGATTCGGTCAAGCGCTGGTTTCGGCCGCGTTTCAACGAGGCGGTTGACGGCGGCGACCTGAAGATCGGCGCCGCGGTTTTCGCCAAAGGAATTGCCATGTCGAGCAGCACCGAGCTGGTCTACCGGTTGCCGCCGGGCGAATTCAAGCGGTTGATCGCCTCGGCCGGCATCGACTCGCGCGGCCGACCGCGCGGGGCCGTGCGGCTGGCGATTTACGGCGACGACAGGGCGTTGTTGGAAGCCGATGTGCTGGGGAGCCAGGAAGCGATGCCGATCGACCTCGATCTGACCGGCGTCAACCGGTTGAGGATCGTGGTCGATTTTGGCGCAAATGGAGAAGTCATGGACCTGTTCGACCTGGTCGACGCAAGGATTCTGCAATGAAGGGTTTTTGGATCGGCGCACTTGTTCTTTCCGCGGCGACCGCGGCCCGGGCCGACGTCGACAACGACGTGCTGAAGGCTGAGTCGGAGCGCGTCGCCGTCATCGCCAAGGCGCAAGAGGCAACCATCGCCATCTTCACAAACGGCGGTCAGGGTGGCGGTTCGGGGGTGGTCATCTCCTCCGACGGATACGCGCTGACTAACTTTCACGTCGTGGCCGGCGCCGGCGAGGGACTCAAGTGCGGTATGTCGAACGGCGAGCTGTACGACGCCGTCGTGGTGGGGATCGATCCGGTCGGTGACGTGGCCCTCATTCAGCTTTTCGGCCGCAACGACTTTCCGGCTGCCGTGCTGGGAGATAGCGACCTGGTGCGGGCGGGCGATTGGGTGTTCGTCATCGGCAATCCATTCTTGCTGGCCACCGATTTCAAGCCGACCGTCACCTACGGCATCGTGTCGGGGGTTCACCGCTATCAGTATCCGGCCGGCACGCTGCTGGAATACGCCGATTGCATCCAGACCGACGCCTCCATCAACCCCGGTAATTCGGGCGGGCCGCTTTTCGACAGCGCGGGGTGGCTGATCGGCGTCAACGGCCGCGGCTCGTTCGAGAAACGGGGACGCGTGAACGTCGGTGTCGGCTACGCCATCTCAATCAATCAGATCAAGAATTTCATGGGCTGCCTGCGCAGCGGCCGCATCGTCGATCACGCCACGCTGGGAGCCCGGGTGGGCAGCCAGGAGGATGGCCGCGTGGTGGTGACCGACATCCTGGAATCGAGCGACGCTTATCGTCGCGGACTGCGCTACGGCGACGAACTGATCGAGTTTGGCGGCCGACCGGTCCAAACGGTCAACGGCTTCAAGAACATTCTGGGCACGTTCCCCAAGGGCTGGCGCGTGCCGATTGCCTTCCGCCGCCGGGGCGAACGCTACGAGGTGCCGGTGCGGCTGGCGGGTGTCCACGGCGCCCAGGAACTCATCGACAAGGTGACCCGCAAGCCGCCGACGGAGGTTCCGACACCCGAGCCGGGGCCAAATCCAACTCCCCGTCCAAAACCGTCGGAAGGGCCGAAAGATCGGCAGCCGCCCCCGGTGCTGTTGCCCGAAAAGCACAAACAGGAAACGCCGGCCATCGTCAAAGAGCACCACGACGACCGACGCGGCTACGCGAACTACTATTACAACCGCACGAACCGAGACCGCGTCTGGCAGACGCTCACGGGGCGGGGCGACTTCACGCCGCTTAAGGGAGAGTGGATCTTGCGCGGGCGCTTGTCGGAGCCGGGCGACACCGAGTTCCGCATCGGCGACCATCTCGTGCAGGCCACGCTGCCGGGCGGCATGGCCAGCCTGCCTGTGGACGACAACCTGGTGGGCGCGGGCGATCCTCCCGCCAGCGGCGGTCTTTTGGCGGCCCTTTATCTGTGGCGGCGCCTCCTGGTAGCGGGCCCAGAACAATTTGGCAGCGTTGACTACTACGGCACGCTGCCGCTGGAAGGCCACGCGGGGCTCGTCGACATGCTGATCGGCAAATTCGGCGGCGTCGCGTGTGGTTTTCTCGTCGATTCGACGTCGGGTCATCTGCTCGCGGTCGAACTCTATTTGCACGAGGACGACGACCCCTGCGAGCTGCACTTTGCGGAGTATCGCGCGGTCGACGGCCGCGAGGTCCCGGGCCGCATGCTGGTGCGTTACGGCGACAACCTTTACGGCCTGTTTACCTTCACCGACGTCGCGTTGAAGGAGGGCGCCGAATGATGACTGAATATCGGTCAGCCGTCCGCGTATTGCGGCCGGCGCTGGCAACGACTATTGCGGCGTCGGTGCTCCTGCTTTCGTCGACGACGCTGGCAGCCGGATCACTCGCGGCCGTCGTGGACGGGGTCGAACCCAAGATCGTCAAGATCTACGGCGCGGGCGGCTTTCGGGGCCTCGAGGCTTATCAGAGCGGCTTCTTGATCTCGGCCGAAGGTCACATCCTCACCGCCTGGAGCTACGTGCTCGACACGCAGTATGTCGGCGTGACGCTCGACGACGGCCGAAAATTCGACGCCAAGCTGCTCGGGGCCGATCCGCGGCTGGAGGTCGCGGTGCTCAAGATCGAGGCCGCCGACCTGCCCCATTTCGATCTCTCGCAGTCGCCAGACGTTCCGATCGGGGCCCGCGTGCTGGCGTTCAGCAACCTCTTCGGCGTCGCCACCGGCAACGAGCCCGCCAGCGTGCAGCACGGAATCGTGGCCGTGAAGGCACCGCTGGAAGCGCGGCGAGGGAGTTACGAAACGCCCTACCACGGGCTGGCCTACATTCTCGACGCCATGACGAACAATCCCGGCGCGCAGGGGGGCGCGCTTACCGACCGCCAGGGACGCCTGGTGGGCATGCTGGGCAAGGAGCTGAGAAACTCGCAGACCAACACCTGGCTCAACTACGCCATCCCGATCGGAGAGTTGCTGGCGACCGTCGACGCCATTCAGTCGGGAAAGTTCGTCCCCGCCTCGAGTGCCGACGGGGCCAAGCCGAAGCACGCCTGGAGCACGGGCTTGCTCGGCCTGGTGATGATTCCCGACGTCCTCGACCGGACGCCTCCCTTTGTCGAACGTGTTCTCCCCGATTCGCCGGCCGCCCAGGCGGGACTGCTCGCCGACGACCTGGTCGTCTTCGTCAACAATCGGCTGGTGCAATCGTGTCAGGCGGTGACCGGTGAGATCGATCGCATCGACCGTGCCGACAAGGTCAAGCTCACGGTTATTCGTGGGCAACAATTGATCGAGTTGGAGCTTGCCGCGCCGCAATAATTGCCCAAGCCGATGCCCACGCCCAGATTCCTACCCCGGATACCGACCCGCCCCAGAAAGGACGGCCTAGGGAGGCCGTCCTCCTGTTGTCTCGCTGTCGTGTCAGTCGTTGCCCTGTTGGCGATTGGTCCCCTGTCGGCCGACGACGATCTGGAGCTGCGCGAACAGAGCGCTTTGCAAGCCGCCGTCGACCGCGTCGCCCCATCGGTCGTGAGCATTGAGACGGTCGGCGGGCTGGAGCGGGTGGAGCGTCTGCTGGTTGGAAACGGCCCGACGACGGGCTTGATCGTTTCCCCCGACGGCTACATCCTCTCTAGCGCCTTCAACTTCGTGCAGAAACCCAGTTCGACGATCGTCATCCTTGCCGACGGCACGCGTTTGCCCGCTCAGCTCGTGGCCACCGATCACAGCCGGATGCTCGTGCTGCTGAAAGTCGAGCCGGGAAGAGAACTGCCCGTGCCGGAGGCGGCGCCGGAAGACGAGATTCAGGTGGGCTGGTGGGCCGTCGCCCTGGGGCGAGCCTTCGACCTGACGCGGCCGAACGTCTCCGTCGGTATCGTTAGTGCTGTCAGCCGCCTTTCCGGCCGTGCCATCCAGACCGACGCCAAAGTGTCCCCTGCCAACTACGGCGGGCCGCTGATCGATATTCGCGGCCGCGTCATGGGGATTCTGTCACCGCTGTCGCCGCAGAAGTCGGGGGAAGTAAGCGGCGTAGAGTGGTACGATTCGGGCATTGGGTTTGCGGTCCCGATGGAGCACGTCCACCGCGTCTTGCCGCGTTTGAAAGAGGGGATTGACCTCAAGCCAGGCGTCGCTGGCGTCAGCCTGCAGAACGGCGACCTCTACGCCGACGGCCCGGTCATCGCTGCCGCCCGGCCGAACTCGCCCGCCTACAAGGCCGGCCTGAAGCCGGGCGACAAAATCGTGGCGGTCGACGACAAGAACATCGTCCGAACTTCCCAACTGCTCGACGAGGTCAACCGCCGCTACGCGGGGGACAAGCTGACGATCACGCTGCTCCGCGGCGACGAAAAGCTCGTGCGCGAGATCGAGCTCATTGATCATCTCGATCCCTACCAGCGGTCCTTTCTGGGAATCTTGCCTCAGCAGACCGGCACACCGGCCGATGAAAACGGCCTCGTCGTGCGTTACGTGTACGCCGACAGCCCGGCAGCAAATGTGAGCCTGCAAGCGGGCGACGTCATTACGGGCCTGGCCGGCAAACCGGTGAAGTCGGCGAATGACCTGGTCGAAATCATGGCGGCGGCTGAAGTCGGCAAGGCGGCGCCGCTTGAGTTCCGCCGCGGCGAGGAAGTTTTGCACGTTGAGGTCACCTGGCAGGCGGAGCCCGACTCGGTTCCCGCCGAGCTCCCGGCCGCGCCGGCCCTGGAAGGCGAACCTCCCCAGCGACCGGCAACAGGCCGGTTTGCCGTAAAGATTCCCGAGTTAAAGAACGAGGCGGTGGCCTACGTGCCGGACGACTACGATTCGCGGCGTCCTTACGCCCTGGTCATCTACACGCATCCTCCCGGCGAAGTTCCCTCCGACGACCAGCTTCTAGGAGTCTGGAAGGAGCGATGCGATCGCGGCCGGCTGATTCTACTCGCGCCCAAGGCGGCCGAAGGGGGAAAGTGGCAGTCCGACGACTTTGAGTTCATCCGCAAATCGGTCGAGCAGTTGCGGGGTACGTACACCATCGACCCCTGGCGAATCGTGGCCTGGGGGGACGAACTCGGCGGCTCGGTCGCCTACGCCTTGGCATTCAATCAGCGGGAGACGGTGCGGGGCGTCGTCGCGATCCGGTCGCCGCTGACCACAGCACCCGTCGACAACGATCCCGTCTCGCGTCTCGATTTCTTCCTCACCCAGACCAAAGGCGCGCGGTCGGAGAAATCGATCGGCGCGGCCATCCAGGCGCTGCGCGAGCGGAAGTTCGCCGTGACCGTCAAAGAGCAGGGCGAGAATGCCCCGCTGCTGAGCGACGACGAGTTGGCCGAGGCGCTCCGCTGGATCGACTCTCTCGATAAGATCTAGGAGCCTATCCGAGAACCGGCGGCAGGCGAGATGCCAGCACGATAAGGCCGACTCTCGGACAGGCCTAAAAGGTCCGCGAAGAACCGGAGGGTGCGCCGCGAAACGACGAGCACCACGTTTTTTTGGCGCCTCAAGAACACCTTCCTGTCGCCGGCATGCATCGTCCCACCGTTGGCTTGATTGCGCTCGTTCTCTTGGCCGGCGCGGCATGCTGCTATTTCTTCGGCTGGGGGAGCACGGCGCTCGAAAGCGCGTTTTGGCGAGTCGGCCTGGTGATGGCCCTGCTCTGGCTGGCGCTGCCCGAACTTATGGGCGTGCGAAACAAGCTCCTGCTGGGCATCTTTTTGACTGTTGTGCTGGTCGCGGCGATCAAGCCAAAGTTTTTGCCGCTGGCGGTCCTGTTCTGCCTCGCCTACGCCGTGCTGCGTCCGCGTCGCCGATCCGGCTAAAAGAGCACAGGTTTCGCCTCAAGACCAGCGCTTCGTTTAACCCAACGGGCCGCTGTCAGGGCGCCTCGCGGAACGCTTGCTTCTCGAACGGGTTTTCACGGTAAGGATCGCGCCCGATCAACCACAGCCACAGCGCACAAGAGAGATAGGCCGGGATCATGAAGGGCCCCCAGCGTTCGTACTGCTTGACGTGAACCAGTTCGTGCGCACGGGTAATGTCCAGCGCGGCTTGACTTCGCCCGATTACCGTGTGCCCGAGCGTCATCGCAATCGGTGCTCCTGGAAACGAGTCCAAGAACTTCCTCGCCAGGCCACCCTGAATCTCCACGACGCGGCCTGCTCGGCGAGCCGTCCCGCCTGTAAGCAACGCCAGAATCCCCAGAGATAAGCCTAAGAGCGTCGCCGGTGCGGCCCAGATGCAGACCAGGCACAAACCAAGCTTCCGCGTTAAGGACCCTAAGTCCGGCAAGCCTATTTTTCCGCTTCCGGCGCGTCCACCGAGTGGATCGCCTGGCCCGTGCTGTCGCAGACGCGCAGTTGAAAAGCCCAGCCTTGTGCCCATTCTTCCTTTTGCTCGTTCTGCAGCACCTTTAGCAGGATCGTGTTCCGACCCCGCTCCAGCGTGCCACGACCGGTGTACTGATCCATGTCGACCCCGGAATGATAGACACGGTGCGCCTCGATGAGCTTTCCGTTGAGCCAGATCTTGGCTGCGTTATCGCGGCCGATTCGCAATTCGGCCGGGCGCTGGCTGTCCGACCAGAATTCGGTCCAGGCGTAGGCAACCACTCCGTTCTCCTTGTCGAGGATCTTGTTGAGGTCGACGATACCGAATTCGTCCTGTGTCGATGTGTCGCGCCATTCGACTTTGCGGGCGGCGCCATCGCGCGGTTTGCCCTCGTAGACGGCCGTGAAATTGACTTCCTTTTCCGGCGGGTAGGCGACGTCGAATCCTCGTTCACCCAAATTGTCGAATGGTCCGATGACCTTCCAATTCGTGAGAAAACCGAAGTGGCGGGCCAGATCGACCTCCTCACCAAGCTTTTCCAATTCCGCCTTTACGACCTTTACCTGGTCGAGGTCACAGGCCCCCGACAAGGCTTCTCGGTACAGCTTGCCCAGCGACTCTTGGTCGGCACCATCGGCCTTCTTCGCCGCCGCCTCGTCGAGCAGCCTGGCCACCGCCTCCCGCCGCAGTTCCGGGCTGGGATCGTACAAGAAGCCGGGGACGAGCGCCGCGGCAACCTGGTCGTCGTCGACGCGGAGCCACTCGAACGCCAGACGGCGGGCGCGGGGAGCGTGTTCGGTGTCGAGCACAAACGACTTCAAAGCGGCGACCGGCAGTTGCTTCCCGGCAGTGCGGGTGCCTTCGGCGATCTTCTCCGCCGCCGTTGCAATCCAATTCGCTGCCAACGGCTGGGCACGATCGAGCGCGGACAGCACTTGCGGCAGCGCTTCGCCATCGGCGGCCGCCACGTCCTGCCAGGCTTTGCTCGCCGCAACGTTTCCGTCCCCCTCCTTCTCGACCTGAAGCAAAACGGCGAGTTGACGCTCCAGCGACGGTCGCTTTTCTGCTCGGCTCGGCTTGCCGGTCGAAAGAACGATTAACACGGCCAGCCCGACAACGGCGTGGCCCGCTATAGCTCTTGAAGATCCCTTGCTGCTCGGCATCGGTTTTCCTTCGATTCGTTACTTTCTGGACAAGTAAACGTTAGACGCCCAACCCGCACCGAATCAAGCCCCTCACCGCCGCGAGTCGCCGGGTTGCCGCCCCGAGCACCATCATCAATAATGAATCGCGTCGACTGACGGCGCTCAACGTTTGCCCCCCCATCGATGCCCACCATCGCCTACCTGACCGCCGGCGGCGCCGGCATGTTCTGCGGAAGCTGCATGCGTGACAACACGCTGGCCGCGGCCCTCGGCAAGCTGGGATGCGACGTGCAACTCATTCCTCTCTACACGCCGATCCGGACCGACGAGGAGAACGTGAGCGTCGACCGGGTCTTTTTCGGCGGCATCAACGTTTACCTCCAGCAGAACGTGCCGCTGTTCCGTTTTTTGCCCGGCTTTCTGGTGCGCTGGCTCGATCATCCGCGGTTGATCGACGGGGTGGCCCACTTCGGCATCCAGACCAGTGGCCGCAAGCTGGGCGATCTGGCACTCTCCGTTTTGCGCGGCGAGCACGGCTACCAGCGTGGAGAGGTCGCGCGCCTCGTCGAGTGGCTGGCCGGCCACGTCCGACCGCAGCTTATCAACCTGAGCAACCTCCTTATCGCGGGATGCGTGCCGGCGATCAAACGAGAATTGAACGTGCCCGTCGTGGTGACCCTGCAAGGGGACGATCTCTTCCTGGAAGAGCTGCCTCAAGCCTACCAGTCGCGGGCCCGTGACGAACTGCGGCGACTGGCGGCCGACGTGGACGGTTTCATGGTCTTCAGTCGCTATTACGCCCAATACATGGCCGAGGTGCTGCAGGTGCCGGCTGAGCGATTTCATATCGTGCCGATGGGAATCAAGGTCGACGACTATCACGCTCTGCAACGGGCCACCGAAGCGGGCCGACCGCCCACGGTTGGTTACCTGGCCCGGCTCTGCCAGGCAAAGGGGCTGCACCTGCTTGTCGACGCCTACCTGCGGCTAAGGAAACTGCCGGGCACAGAGCACGCCCGGCTGCAGGTGGCCGGATGGTTGCCGCCGGCCGAGCGGAAATTTGTGGACAACGAGTTTGCAAGGCTACACGCCGCCGGGGTGGGCGATGACTTTCGTTACTGGGGCGTGCTCGAACGCGACCAGAAGCTCGACTTCTTGAAGTCGATCGACGTCCTTTCGGTGCCAACGACCTATCGAGAACCGAAGGGCATTTTTGTGCTGGAGGCGCTTGCCAGCGGGGTACCGGTGGTCCAACCGGCGCACGGCGCCTTTCCCGAACTGCTGGCCGCGACCGGGGGAGGTGTCCTCGTACCGCCCAACGAGCCGCAGCAGCTTGCCCAGACGCTGCGCGACCTGCTGGTCGACCACGCTACCCGTCTGGAACTGGCCCGCCAGGGTCGCGAGCGGGTGCTTGGCGATTTTAGCGCGGCTCGTATGGCCGAGGCCACGCTGGAGGTATACCGGCAGTATCTCGCCGAACGAGTCGGCGGAGAGTCGCGAGTCGATCCGGTCGCGTCGGCAACGCCCTGAACCGTGAATCGGCGTGGAAGGCCCGGAATTTCAGTCAGCAGCCGTCACCCTCGATGGCTTCGACGCGAGTGCCACGATTGTCGGGCGGGGAAATAAAGGCCTGCGATTCTACTCCGGTCGCGTGGAGCGTTTCAACGAGCCTTTTGGCCTGATGCTCGTTGCGGCAAAGGGCAAAAACGGCCGGTCCCCACGACGATTGGCCGACGCCTTTTACGCCCAGAGCACGACAACGCTCGACGAGCCGGTCGACCTCCGCGCTGGCGTAAGCTCCTCCTTGCTCGACGGCGAAGCATTGACCCGCCAGCCGGCCATAGCGAAAGAGCCCTTCGCTGAAGCGGTCGAAATCACCCGCCTGCCCGGCGGGGAGGATCTCGCAGAGAAGCTCGCGGCACAGCGCGGCCGTTGTTTCGGGCTTAACGGGGGGAAGGCGGTCAAAGGCCCGCTGTTCCGCCTCGCCTGAAAGGCCGACGCCCGTCTGTGGCACGATGACCGCAAACCGCCAGTCGTCGGGCAGCGCGATGCGGCTGATCATGGGTGAGACCTCCTCGTCTGGCAATTTGCCGCCTTCGACGATGAATCCCCCGCCGCACGCTCCGTGGACCCCCACGGCTGATCGTTTGCCGCGGCCCGCTGCTCGCCCTAGCGACGCGGCCGTCTGCGGCGGCGCGTCGAACCAGGCCGCCAGACCCATAGCCAACGCCATGCCAAGCTGGGTGCCGCTCCCTAGACCGACGTGCTGCGGGGGTGCGGAATGTACCGTGATGGTCAGGGGCGGACGCGAAGCGTCACGGTGCCCGGACGGCCACCATGTCGCGTGCCGTGAGAGATGGGCGACGCACCGTTCGACACGGTCGCCCAGCGGGCCGATCACCTGGAAACGATCGCTCCCGCTGATCTTAAGCCGCAAATGGGGATCGCTGATCATCACTCCCGCCCCACCAAACTGCCGCGCGTGCGGTTGGCCGAACGAGAGCATCCCGAAGTGCAGGCGGCTTGGAGCAGTAATCTGGACGACGGGCTGCTCCACGATTTATCCTCCACCGCCGCCAAAGGCCACGTACTCGGATAAGGCTCGAAAGGCGCGCTCCTCTTGTGGGCCGCCCGTCTTATCGACCAGGACCTTCAACCGGGCAAACTCGGCTGCGATCTCGTCGGCGGGGAGCAAATGGAGTCGCGTGGCAAGGATGGCAGCCTCGACCACGGCGTGCTTGGCACGGTTAAAACCGAAGAAGTCACGCACCCTCCCGCTGGTCACCACTTCGGCAACGATACTCGTGCGCTCCGCCTGATCGTCCAGTTCCCGCACCCGAAACGAATACCAGCGGCAGGCGTTGGCCAGGCGAAATCCCTCCACACCTTCCGCCGGCACCAACTCAGGGAGAGGCTCCAACCGGCCGATTGCGGCCCGCGCCAGCAGTTCGACGTCGTCGATAACGTGCAGCACTCCCTGGCCGCTGCGTTTCAGGTTCTGGTAGGTGGTCGAGGTCCGGAAGGGGCGCAGGACGATGCGCCGCATATCGTTGTCGACGCGCGGCCCCATCGGCGCAATGTTGACCGTGCCATCGGCGCTCAGCGTGGTGACGATGCCTTCTAAAATCATCACCGGTCATCGTACCACACCAGGCCGGCCGGCCGTCAGGCGGCAACTGTCCGACAAGTGACCTACGCGGCGCAGAGAGGTCGTGCGTGAGGTAGATTTCAGATGGGTCGCGCTTTGAACCATTCGTTCGCGGGGTGGCCCGGGTGAACCCACAGCCGAGATCGATCGTCGATTTGGTCGGCGAGATGGGTTCTCCCTGCCTTCGAGTCGGCCCGCGTGCCATCGGATAGCTTTTGCCTCGGCGGCACCAGGCTTGCAGGGCAGAGCCTCCACGCGTAACGAGCAATCGGCCGTCTGCCGGTTTTCGTGGAAGGCAACCGCCGCGGCAACGAGGATTTAGAAGAACCGGGATTTGACGATGCCTGGCACGATCACCATCACCGACGACAAGCAGGAGAAAGTCTTTGCCGTTGGCGTGCCGGCTCGGGCAGGATACTACTTGAGCAACCGCGGTCCGAACGTTGTTCGCGTTCTCGCCAGAGCCGGCCCCCGGCCGACGCAGATCCAGATCGCGCCCGGAGAAACGGTCGTCGTCTACTCCATCAGCGACTACACCGATTTCACCGCCATCATGGTCAATCCGGGCGAACAGGCCCAGATCGACTTTGAGGCGGTCTAGCATCAAGAGCGGGCATATCGGCGGGTCTCTGGTAGGCGAACAGACTGTCCTTGCAACCCGGTGCCGACGCGCCAGAACAAGATGCCCAGGTTCCAACGTCGTTGGCATGAACGATGACGGGTGGCCGTCACGAGATCGTCCAACTGCTTCGTTCGTTTGGCGGCGAGGGCCGGTGCCGATCGCCTCGCTACCCCGTTGAAATCCCGTAGTCCCGCTGGCGGGTCGGCAATCGCTAAGCTACTGAACTTGGCGAGGTGCGCGTTGTTCCTCTTTTTTTGCCGGCTAGGTTGAACGTGCACTCGGAAACAGGTTGAGGCCATACGGAACAGCCTACCGCCGTGAATGCTTCGGTTAGCAAATCGGCCCGCTCGAATAAAAGGGCCGGTTCGCGACTGCAAGATTGTCGACCGTAGCGACGGCCGGACCGCGACAGGGAATCGAAGGCTTTCTGAAAATGGGTTGAAGGATCGTAGGGGTCGGGGAATCCTCGACGCTTGAGGATTCCGGCTGCTTCCTGCCTGTCGACCGGTACTCCGAGTCGGATTCGCGACTTCAAGAGGCGGGTGTCTGATCCTGTTTGGTCAGGCGAAAGGCGCGGTGCCGGCTGCCCTCGTTGAGGTCGCCATCTCGGAGGCTCCGTGATGCGGCCCAACCCCTGGAACGACTTCCTGAGACGAATTTCCATCGCGCCCGCGCCCTGTCGCCGGCGACGGCGCACAGGCCGAACGGCCGCGCTGCAAAGCCTCGAGCCGCGCGAACTCCTGACGGCGTCGATGGAGCTGTTCAACGGCAGCACGCAACTCTACAGCAGCGGCGGCGATTCTTTCGGCACCGTTTCGGTCGGCGCCGCCGACACGCAGTATCTGACGGTCAAGAATGTCGGCAGCTCGACCTTGACGATCAGCTCCGACTCCCTGCCAAGCGGTTTTTCGTCGTCGACTTCGATGCCGCTCAGTATCAACGCGGGGCAGTCGGCGACGCTCGCCGTGAGCATGTCTACCGGAAGCCCGGGTAGTTTCTCCGGGCCGTTCCAACTGAGCACCAACGATCCCAATAACAGCACCTTCATGATCTACCTGAGCGGCACGGTGCAGCAGTCGTCTGGCGGAGGCACGATCGAGTTGTTCGACGGCTCGACGCAGCTTTCCAACGGTGGCAGCGATTCGTTCGGGAGCGTCACGGTTGGTTCGAGCGACACGAAATCCTTCACGGTCGACAACACAGGATCGAGCAGTCTCAGTGTGAGCTCCGTCAACTTGCCTTCCGGATATACGCTCAACACGTCGCTGCCGCTGACCATCGCTCCCAATCAATCGTCGACGCTCACGGTAAGCCTGAACACTTCTACGGCCGGCACTTACGGCGGGACGATGAGCGTCACCTCGAACTCGACGCAGAATAACCCATTTAGCGTCAGCCTCAGTGGCACCGTCACGGCGCCCGCGGCGCCGGTGATGTCGCTGGCAGATGGCTCAACGACGATCGCTAGCGGCGGCAACGACAGTTTCGGAGACGTGACGCAAGGTTCGACCGCCAACAAAACCTTCACGGTAAAAAACACGGGTAACGCATCGTTGTCTGTTTCCGCCATATCGCTCCCCAGTGGATATAGCCTGCAAACTTCGCTTCCCTTGTCGGTCGCGGCAGGTGGCTCGACCACGTTCGTGGTGGCGCTGAACACCGGTACGATCGGCACGTACTCTGGGACGATGTCAATCACCGACACGGACAGCAACAACGATCCCTACAACGTGAGCCTGAGCGGCACGGTGCAGCAGCCGTCAGGCGGGGGAACGATCGAACTGCTGGACGGGTCGACACAGCTTTCTAGCGGCGCGAGCGATTCGTTCGGCAATTACAGCGTCGGCGCCAACGCGATCAAGCAGTTCACGGTCAAAGACACCGGCACCCAATCGTTGAACGTCAGCCAGATCTCTCTGCCGAACGGCTTCTCGCTCCAAAGCACGCCTTTGCCCCTGAACCTGTCTCCGGGCGGTTCGGCCATGATCACCGTCATGATGAATACCTCGACGGCGGGCAACCTAAGCGGCACGATGACGATCGACAGCAACGATCCGAACTCGCCGTTCACGCTCAACTTGAACGGCTCGGTTGGCAACGTGTCGCCGGTGATCACCGTCTACGACGGCAGCACCGCGGTGCCCAACAACCCCAACGGCGGCGCGTCGAACCCCGACGACTTCGGCGACACGCCGCTGGGAACGCCGCTTGATAAGACCTTTACCATCGCCAACTCCGGTTCAAGCGAGATCGCGATCACCGCTGCCTCGCTACGACTCCCGCCGGGCTTCAGCTTCGTGGGCTCCTGGCCCGCCACGGTCTCGGCACATGGCTCGGTTCCCTTCACGGTTCAATTCGACTCAACCTCGGCAGGGACGGCGGGCGGGGTCCTGTCCTTCGAAGACGGCGACCCTGCAGCGACCGTCTACCAGTTCGGCATCGGCGCCACGGCAACCGTGCCCCATTTGGCAATTCAAGACCAAAGCACCGAAGAATACGTGTCGAACGGCCTGACCGATGCCTTCGGCACAACCGAGCAGGGAGTTCCGGTCGAAAAAACGTTCGTCATTTCGAACATAAGCCAAGCGCCGCTTCTCCTGGCGCCGACGTCACTCATGTTGCCCACCGGCTTCAGTCTCGTCGGCAACCTTCCCGCAACGGTCGCCGCGGGCGGCACCGCCAGCTTCACACTGGAGCTCAATGCGGCCGCCGCCGGCTCGTACTCGGGCACGATGAGTTTTCTGGACAACGATCTCGCCAACACTCCCTTCAGCCTGACGCTGACCGGCGTGGTCAACGCTCCCACAGGCGTGATCAGCGTCAGCGACGGCGGCACCCCGGTGATCGACGGCCGAACCGAGATCGATTTCGGCACGACGAACGTCGGCACCCCTGCGTCGCAGTCGTTCTTGATCCGCAACACGGGCCAAGCAGCCCTATCGCTCGACCCCCAGACGCTGCTTGTTCCAGCCGGTTTCAGCGTCGCCCAGACGTTCGACGGCACGTTGGCGCCGGGCGCGTCGACCACGCTCGTCATCGACCTCTCGAGCGGTCAGGCCGGGGCCTACGGCGGTACCGTATCCTTTCACACGGGCGATCCGAATCACCCTGTTTTCACGTTTTTTGCCGGCGGTCAGGTCAATCCGCCGGAACCGGCCGTCGCCGTGCTCGACGGGAACACCGCGATTGCCAACGGCGCCAACGACAACTTCGGCAGCACGCCCCTGGGCACGCCCATCCAACAAACGATCACCATCGAGAACCAGGGGAATGCGGAGCTCAACATCAACCTGCACTCGCTTGTGGCGCCGACGGGTTTCGGTATTGTGACGCCACCGGCAGCGACAGTCGAACCCGGTGGTTCCACGAGCATGGTCGTCGAACTCGACGCCGCCGAGGGCGGGAATGCTTCGGGAACCCTCACCTTCGCGTCGAACGATCCGAACAACGCCGTTTTCTCGCTGAACGTGTCCGGTCAGGTGCTGGTGCCCGCCATGGCCGTCTCCAACAGTCAGGGCCAGGCGATCGCTAATAACACGGGTACGCTCAACTTCGGCAGCACGCCCCTCTCCTCGCCGACCACGAGCACGATCACCATCCGCAACACAGGAAGCGAAGACCTTTCGCTCGACCCAAATTCGCTCACGTTGCCCCAGGGCTACAGCCTTGTCAGCGCGTTCGCCAGCGACGTGCCGCCGGACGGCTCGACAAGCCTAACCATTCAGTTCGACGCTACGTCGATCGGACAAGTCAACGGTCAGGTCGTCTTCCACGACAGCGATCCCAACAATTCGCCGTTCAGCTTCGCCGTCACCGCTACAGCCGCCACTCCGGCGATTGAAGTCCTCGACGGCTCGACGCAACTGGTGCAGGACGCCAGCGACGACTTTGGCAGCACGACCATCGGCACGCCGGTGGAGCAGACGCTGACGATCAACAACACGGGTCTGGCGCCTTTGGTTCTCCAGCCTTCCTCGATCATCGCGCCGACCGGCTTCAGCGTCGTGACGCCGTTCGCCAGCCAAGTCGCGCCGGGTAGCTCGACAACGCTGGTGGTCGAGCTGAACGCCGCCAGCGCGGGCAACCAATCGGGGCTTTTGACATTCGTCAGCAACGACCCTATTACGCCCGTTTTCAAGCTACAACTTTCGGGACAGGTGCTCGCGCCCTCGCTGGAAGTGCGCCAGGCGGCCAGCCCAAGCGATGTCTTACTGACCAACGGCGCCAGCATCTCGCTAGGCACGACCACCGTAGGCGACCCTGTGAACCTGACCCTGCTCCTCGGTGATGCCGGCGCCGGCGCCCTGACGCTCAGCCCGTCGTCCCTGAGCGTGCCGGCCGGTTTCAGTGTGGTGCAGACCTTTGCCCCAGACGTCGCTTCGCAGAGCGCAACAGAACTGATCGTCGCCCTGGCCGCGACGGCGGTGGGGTCCTACTCAGGGAGCCTCAGTTTCACGAGCAACGACGCTACCCAAAGTCCGTTCACACTCTCGGTGAGCGGTATCGTGAATGCGCCGACACTGGAGGTGCTCGACGGCTCGACAATCGTGCCCAACGGCGGCCAGGAATCGCTGGGCCAGACGCCGGTGGGCACGCCGATCGAGAGAACGCTGACCATCCAGAACGAGTCGACGAACACCCTCACGATCGACACGGCGAATATCATGTTGCCGGCGGGTTATGCCCTGGCGACGCCTCCCGCCGCCACGATTGCCGCCGGGGCCAGTTCGAACATGGTCGTCGAGCTCAACGCCGCCGCCGCCGGCCTCTATACCGGCACGTTCACGTTGCCGACTAGCGACCCGAATTTTCCGGACTACCGCATCACGCTCAACGGCACGGCGCTGGCCCCGCCCCCGAACATGGCGCTCACCGACGCGCTGGCCGGCACGCCGATCGCCAACGGCGGCAGCCTCGGTTTTGGCAGCAGTCCGCAGTACACGCCGGTCTACAAAATCATCTCCATCGAGAACACGACCGGTTCGACGATCATGCTCGATCCATCGACGCTTGTCGTGCCCGCCGGCTTCAGCGTGTTTCAGGCATTCGACAGCAGTGTCGCCGCAGGCAACAGCACGGCGCTGGGACTTCAGCTTGACGCGCAGGCGGCGGGCAACGATTCGGGCACCGTCAGCTTCAACTACAACGACGGGGTACCCGAGACTTGCAGCTTCACGGTTAGCGGCACCGTCACCGCGCCCGAGCCGCAAGACATCAGCCTGGATCAGGTCGAGCTGCCGAACAATATCGGACCACGAGCGGCCGAAACCACGGCCGACCCGACGATTTCGGGCGTGGTTGATGGCACGTTCAACGGCGGCAGCGTCGTCGTGCAGTTTGATACCAGGGGCAATGGGACGCCCGACGGCGCGACCGCCACGATCACCCAGTCGGGCACCACTTTCTCATTTGACCCACGTAGCGTCAACTCGTCGCTTGTCGGCTACGTCGGTCCGGTGGATGTCAAATATCGCACCAAAATCACCGACTCCGCGGGCAACGTCACCTACGGCGCGTGGACCGACTTTCCGTTCACGATGGTTGTTCCTTCCACCCAGGCCCACGTTGACGATCTTGACCTGGCCAACAACACCGGCGGCTCAGCCGACGACACGTACGACCCGCGCGTGAGCGGGCACGTCGGCGGACCGTTCGTTGGGGCAACGGTCGACGTGCAATTCGTCGTCGGGGATGGATCGGGAAACCCCGGCGGACTTCCGCCGGCGAATCCGACGATCACCGGTACCGTCGACAACCTCTCGCAGCCGGGCCAAACGTTTACCTACGACCCGGTCACCGACGATACGGCGCTGGTCAACTACGCGGGTCCCGTGCAGCTCTCGTACCGCACCGTCGAGTACGATATCGCGGGCAACGTGGTGGCTACGGGCGCATGGACAACGTTCGGTTTCACGCTCTACGTGCCTACACCGCAAGCCTCGGTCAGCAATTTTCACCTGGTCGACGACACCGGCACCTCGAACACCGATAACGTCACCAGCGACCCGACTGTCGCCGGGACCGTCACTGGTACCTTTACGAATGAAGTCGTCGAAGTCCAGTTTTCGCATCACGGCGATGGCCATATCGACGGACTGGTGGCCGTGACCGCCGTGGGAACCGATTTCACTTACGATCCGCGCGAGTCGGACCCAACCCTCGATTCGTACTCTGGACCGCTGCCTTTGGAATACCGGACGGTGGAATTCGACCAGCAGGGGGGCGAGGTCGTCGGGGCGTGGACCAGCTTCCCGATCACGCTGCTGCTCGAAAGCACGAGCGCCGTGATCGACAACCTGCGCCTCACCGATGTGACGGGCGCGGCCGGGCCGCCACCTACGACTGACGACCCGACCGTCACTGGCAGCGTGGCGGGGATGCAGCAAAGCGGCATCCCAAAGGTGCAGTTCGATTACAACGGCGACGGCATCCCCGACGAAACCGCCACAGCCAACAGCGACGGCAGCTTCAGCGATAGTTTGCCCGGCCTGGCATACGGCAATGTGACCATCGCCGCGCGGGCGGTCGAATTCGACCCCGCAAATGGTGTTTACCTGTATGGCGCCTGGACGACCCTCAGCTTCGACTATCTTCCGCCTCCGCCTCCCGCGATTTCCTCGCTCGTGCTGGCTAACGTGACCGACTCCGGGACGGGCGGAACCAGCGACCCGACCGTCAAGGGAACGGTTGCTGTTGGAAACGCTTCCGGCGGCTTGCCGGTGGAAGTGCAGTTCGACACGACCGGCAGCGGCCAGCCCGACGGCCAAGCCCTGGCCGACACGCAAGGCAATTTCAGCTTTACGCCGATCGGTCTCGATTACGGGACGGTGACGATCGCCGCGCGAACCGTCGAGCATGGTGCCGGCCCGCTGGCGTATAGTCCCTGGCTCTCACTGACATTCACCTACGAGCCGCCGCCGGCCGACGCGCCGACAGTTCAGGATTTCCGTCTGGCCAATCCCAACTTGGGAAGCTCTTCGATCGCCGCCGATCCGACCGTGACGGGAACGGTGACCTTCGACAACCTCGCTGCAGGCAGCGCCCCAGACAGCCTTCCGGGCGTTCCCTCGACGGCGGACATGATGTCGCGAGACGTCAGTTCGCGGACCGTCCAGTTCGACACGACCGGCGACGGCACACCCACCGCCAGCACCGCCACGGGGCCAGGCGGAACGTTCACCTTCAAGCCGACCGGCCTGGCCTACGGGCAGGTGACGATCCGCGCGCGGGCGGTCGGCGTCGACTCGCAGGGCAACCCCGTCTACGGCGACTGGACGTCGCTCACGTTTACCTACCAGCAACCGCCGTCTAACCTGGCGACCGTCTCGTCGCTGGTGCTCGCTTCCCCTCTCCCGCAGGTAGTCGGTCCGGGCTTGAGTCAGACGGCCAGCGATCCGACCGTTAACGGGCAGCTCGCCGCGCCCAGCGGGCAGACCAACCCAAATGCCACGGCGTTCCTGGCCGTCGAGTTCGACACCAACGCAGGCAACGAGTCGGGCGGCAACTACGCGCCCAACGCCACCGTGCAAGCCGACGCCAACGGCAATTTCACGTTCACGCCCACCGGGCTGTCGTATGGGCCGGTGACGATCGCAGCGCGCGTCCGCCAGCACGACTACACGACCGGCGGCTTCGATTACAGCGCCTGGACCACCCTCAGTTTTACCTACCAGGCACCGACGGTGACTGCAGCCAGCGTCACCCTGTCGCTGGTCGACAATTCCGGGGCGAGCGGGCACACGGCGAATCCGGCCCTCAAAGGGACCGTGACACAGGGGAGCGGGCAAAACGGGACGAACGGCTCTTCGTTCATCCAAATCTCCACGACCGGCAACGGCGTGCCGGATGCGACCGTGTTTCCCGACGCGAACGGAAACTTCGCCTACACGCCGGCCGACCTTGCCTACGGTCCGACGACGATCGAAGCCCGTGCGGTCGGTTGGACCAGCAGCGGATCGGGTGGATACACCTACGGACCCTGGACCTCGCTGAGCTTTACCTACGAGCAGGAAGCCTATGCCGCACCGGTCCTCGCTGCTTTGGGACTGGTTGATTCGGACGGCAATCTGAACACGCAGGTTAATTCGAGCACCACGACCGCTCAGCCCGTCGTCGGCGGACAACTAACCTACCAGGGCTCGGTCCAGGGGCTCACGGTCGAGTTCGCCGCGACCAACGGCGGCACACCCTACGCCAGTGTTACGACCGACCAGTACGGCAACTTCAGCTATGTGCCGACCGGCCTCACGCCCGGAGAAGTCACGATTTATGCACGGACCGTCTCCTCTCCTCTCCCTCTGGGAGCTGGCGGGTCGGGCGCAGGCTCGGTTCTCATTGGCCCCTGGACGCCGCTCACGTTCACCTACGTCGCGCCGACTGTCGCGCCGCCCACGATTTCCGGCTTCACGCTCGCTTCTCCTCTCCCTCTGGGTGACAGCGGTTCCAGCGGTCTCACGGCCACCGATCCGACCGTGACGGGCACCGCCTCCGTAGGCGCCGCACTCAGCGGCGCTGCGTCCTCGAGCGCTACCCACTTGCTGGTGATTCAGTTTGATACCAATGGCGACGGGGCACCGGACGCAACGACCGTGGCCGACAGCAGCGGTAGTTTCGCCTGGACGCCGGCAACTCTGTCGCCGGGGCAGGTGACGATCCAAGCCCGTGCGGTCGATGACGACGCCAACGGCAACGCGATTTACGGCAGTTGGGTTTCTCTTTCGTTCACGCTCCAGGCCGTCGCACCGTCGGCCGGCACGATCATCGGTTCGCTTGCGCTGTCCGATAACGTCGGGCCGTCGTCCACCGCGCTGGTGAGCAGCGACGGGTCGATTAGCGGCCAAGTGGTCGATGCGCAGGGTTCGACCGCAAGCACGTCGGGCGTGACGGTCGAGATCGATTTGGCCGACGGCGGCCAGCCCACCGCCACGGTGACCACCGACGCGCAGGGCAATTTCAGTTACACGCCGCCAACGGGCAGTTTGCCGGAAGGCGCGGTGACGATTCAAGTGCGAACGGTGGACCAGGCCGCAGCGGCGAATCTGGCGTCAAGTAACGCATCCGGCCCCGCCGGGGGCACCTACGACGCCGCCGGAACCGCCACCTTCAGCGCCGACGCCAGCGGCGGCGATTGGACGAGTATCAGCTTCGTGTTGTCGAGCAACCCGACGAACAGCAGCGTGCAGAATCAGGCGACGACCCTGGCCGCAAACCTGGCCGCCGCCGCGCTGGCGGCCAGCAACGACCAGTCGACCAACAGCAGCGCGGCGAGCGCGCTCGCGGCGAGCGCGGCTGCGTCCGCCGGCGCGTACAACACGGGAGTGGCCAAGGCCGATGCGGACCAGCAGACCAGCGCGGCCGCCGCCGCCGCCGCTTACGACGCGGCCCTGGCCAGCGCGCAGGAGACATACGACGCGGCGATGAGCCAGGCCTCCGGCAACTTCAACTCGGAGTTGGCGTCGTACTCAGGCGACAGAACCAGCTACGACTCTCAACCGTATCAGTGGCCCGACGCGCCGCCCGCCCTGCCGGGACCGGACGAAACGCCGGCAACGCCGCCCGTGCAGCCGCCGACCTTCACCGGCCCGCAGTTCGATCCGGCGCAAGACCCGGCCTACTCGGCGGCGATCGCGGCCGACCAGCAGGCTTACGACACGGCCGTGGAGGACGCCGAGGGGACTTACGACTCCGACGTCAATGACGCCGCGACAACCCAGAAGAACTCGGTGAACGCCGCCAGAGACGTCGAGCGGCAGGCCTTCGCGGCGGCCGACCAGCAATATCAAACCGCCTTGGCGGCGCCTAACCCGACCGATCTGACCAGCGCGGCGGCCGCCGCGCACACCGCCTATCAGGCAGCTCACGATACGTATGCCACCGCGGTGATAGGAGCCGATGTCACCGAATGGGAGCAGATCAACGCGGCCCAGGCCGAAATGGTGGCGGCCAGCGAGGCGGCGCAACTTGTCCGGCTTAATGCCTACGCCGCCGATCTCGTCCAGCTCGGTAACACCCTGGCAGGCATCACGCCGCCGCCACCTAACCTCACAGGCGACGCACTCAACGCGGCGGGGGTGGCCTACGGACACGAAATCACCCAGGCCTTTTATACACGCGTCGTCTCCGATGCCGGCGCCGATCTGACATTTGCCACAACCGTCGACGCCGCCGCTGCGGCCTGCGGCGAAAAGGTCGACGCCGCCATCGCCGAGCACGATAAGGCGGTCTCGGCGGCAATGGCCGCCGAGTTAACGGCGTTCGACGCGGCAAATCTGACCTATCTGACGGCGGCGGCCGAATGGCATCGCTGGGACGCCCAAAACCGTGCCGATGCCGACAAGATCCGGCAAGAGTCCTACGACCAGGCCGAATACAACTACGGCACGGCCGTGGCCCTGGCCGCGCAAACCTATTCTGATTCCGTGGCGCTAGCCCGGCAGACGCGGGACGACTCCATCGCCGATGCCCTGCTCACGCAGCAGCAAGACGACGCCCAAACGCTGGCCGAGGCCGCCGACAACCTGGTTAGCGGCGGCTCCGGCGGCAGCGGCTCCAGTGACCCCGACACCGCGGCCTGGAACCAATACCAGGCCACGCTGGCTCTGGATGAATCCCAATACGAGGAAAGCGACGCTTCAGCCCAGCACACTCTGAGCTACGAGGAAGACGCGGCGGCCTACGACGATGCGATCGGTGTCGACCTGGCCAACTTGACGCGCGATGAGACCATCGCCCTGGACAAGCGGACTGAAAAGGACACAGAAGCCGGCGCGCAGGATACCCTGCTCGTCGGGCAGGCGGCCAACGACAAGCAGAGGACCGTGGATGACGATACAGCCAGCAAGGATGCCAACGACGCCTACGCCGACGCCGAAGATGCGTTCGACCAGGCGGCGATCGGCTATTTGAAGGACTTGGACGACAACGTCGGCAAGAACACGCAGGCGGCGACCGACGCCTTCGCCGGCGTCGTCTACGACATGGCCATCTGTACCGACCCGACATCCACCGTGATTGCACAGTTTGCCGCAGAACGGCAGTCGATCGCGCAATCGCTGCTGACGGACAACGCCCAGGACATCGACGCCTACATCCACAACCTGGTGAAGAGCGACCTGACACGCGGCACGGAACTGACGACCACGGAAGACTCGCTTGCCGGCGGCCTGTCGAGTGACATGTGCGACTGGTTGCAGCAGAACGACGAGCTTCTAGGCATCGACGAGAAGGATGTGGGGGCGGCGTTGGCCACGCAGGACGAAGACGACACGGGGGCCCGTGACGAGGCCGACGCGCAAGCAGCAAACCTGGCGAAGATCGAGCTCGACACCGACGCCCCGAATGAGCAAGCCTACGACGACAACCAGGCGACCGAGCAACAGACGCAGGACGTCGCCGACACCGAAGCTCAGCAGGGGTTTGAAGAGAGCGAGGCGGACAACTACGTCAGCCAGCTCGACACGTGGGTGCAATCGCTGCCGACGGGCTCTCCCTTGATTGCGTCGGCCACCGAGCAATACCAGCAAGCACAGGCCGACGACCAATGGGTGCACGACGCGACGGCGGCAGAGGTGGCCGACGTGCAAGCCGAAGACGAGGCGCAGGTAACGTGGGCCGATGCGGTCGATCAGCAGAGCGAAGAGCAAACGGCGGACGATGCGGCTGCAATGGCGGCCGCAATCACGGCCAGCGACGACGCCGACGCGCAGCGGGCCACCACGGACGACGCGGCCTGGACAACGGAGGTGCAGAAACTGGCCGACGTGACAACGACCTATGATCAGGCCAATGCGTTGGCGACATCCAAGCTGGCCACCTCCGACGCCGACGCCCTGGAGACGGCCCGCGACGCCTGGGACGCAGCGCTAGGCGCGCAGATCAACACCTGGGCCGACGTGATGATGAACGCGACGATCAGCGGCGACGCTTCGGGCGTGCAGTCGCAGATCGCGGCGGCCAACCTGACTCAGCTCCAGGCCCAAGAGGGAGCAAGCGTAACGTGGGCCGACACGTGCGCCGGCGACCAGGCGACCTACATGAAGTCGCTCGCCGACGCCAAGGGGGGCACGTCCGACGAGCCGGACACGGGTTGGGTCGCCGGCATCACCGACGCCGAGGCCGCCTACGTCGCAGCCGCCGCCACGGCCGGCGCCGTCGAGACACAGAGCGACGCCGAAGCCGCCGCCGGCATGGACGAGACGCTGGCCTTGGATGAGGGGAGTTTTGAAGTCGAGTTGGGCGACGACAACAACACGCTCGACAGCAGCGACGGCGCGGACCAGGAAACACTCGTCCACGCCGAGGACGAGTGCGACGCGGCCGACGAAGTCGGCTACGCCCAGGCCAACGCCACCTACCAGGACACCCTTTGGTCGAGCTACGCCGGGCAGCTCGCCACGGCCGCGGCCGCCGGCGACCCCGCCACCGCGGCGCTGGCACAATACTACGCCAGCGTCGCACTGCACCAGTCGCAAGAAATCTCCACCGACGGCGCCGACCTGGTGGGTGAAGTGAATGAACTCACCCAGGCCGACATCGGGCTGGCCGACGAAGAAGAGGCGGCCTCGGTCGATCAGGCCGCGGACGACGATGCGGCCATGCAAACCGAGACGACCACGCTGGTGCCGCAAGAAGAACAGGCGGTCGACGACGCCGACGGCGACCTGGTGCAAGCGGCCACCGAAGACTCCGACGCCCAGGCCGCCTACGAAACGTCGGTGGCCGACGCCGTGGCCCAGTTCTATAAAGACAAGGCGGCGGCCTCCCGCCTTTACGACTACGCCGCGGCCGACGCGGGCGTGGCACTGGTGACCACCATGGCCCCCCACGTGGCCGATTACGTTGTGCAGTCGCTCAGCGGGCAGCCCATTACCGAGGATCTCGGCGCGGATGGGGCCGCAGCGATCGCCACCTACGACGAGAGTATCCACGGCGCCCTCGAGGACGAGACCACCAGCTACGGCGACGCAGAGGTCGCCGAAGCCACGAGCATCGGCGAGGCCCAGGTCGCGCTCGCCACCTCTCAAGGCGACGACGAAGTGGAGCTCACCGAGAACGAGGCGCAGGTCTCCGACACTCTGGAAAGCGAGACGCTGGCCGACGACGACACGCTGAACAATGCGGTCACCGGCGACGGCGAAACCGACGCCGAGAGCGCGGCCGGCGACGAGGCCGACACGACGAGCACGGAAGGCACCGACGAAGTCGCCACGCAAGAGTTGCTCGCCGGCGCCGAAGCCACCACGGCCGCCAACCTGGCGGGCGATCAGGCCACTTACGCCATCACCGTGGCCCAGATCGCGGCCGATGCCGCCGCCAGCTATGCCCAGGCGAACCCCGGCGACGGCCAGGCCCAGT